>JASMSZ010000019.1:0-18386 GCA_041694515.1 Halanaerobium sp. | reverse complement strand
GCAGTACCACAGGCTGCAGCTCAGAATGATACAATTAACTTTGGTTATGTACAGTGGCCTGGTGTAACAGTAAAAACTCATGTTGCAGCAAAAGTTGCAGAGTATTTAGGTTATGAAACAAAGATGACAGCAGCTCCTGAAACAGTTATTTTTAAAAGTTTAGAAAATAAAGATCTGGATATTTTTTTAGGAAATTGGCTGCCGACAATGGAAAAAACGTTTTCGGAGTATCAGAAAAGAGGAGTTGTTCACAACGTAAGAGTTAATTTAGAAGATGTTGTTTACAGAACAGCTGTACCGGCATATGTTTACGAAGCTGGAGTAAAATCTCTATCTGATTTACAGGAAAACGCTGATAAATTTGGCAGTAAGATATATGGTCTTGAACCCGGTAATGCTGGAAATATTGTTATTCAAGATGCAATTAAAAATAATACCTATAATTTAGGAGATTGGTCTTTACAGTCCAGTTCTACAGCTGGAATGCTTTCTGCAGTCCAGAGAGCAGTAAATAATAAAGATTGGATTGCTTTTAACGGCTGGAAGCCGCACTATATGAACTTGATGTTTGATCTTAAATATCTTGAAGACCCTGAAGGAATTTGGGGAGAAAGTGATAGTGTCTATACTACTGTAAGAGAAAGTTATCAGGAAGAGAATCCTAATTTCTATAAATTCTTAGAACAGTTTAAAGTAACCGCTCCGATTCAGAATGTCTGGATTGATGAATATCAAAATAAAGAACGTGATCCAGAAGCAATCGCTGAAGAATGGATTGCAAATAACTTAGATATTGTTAACCAGTGGGTTTTTGGAGTGGAAAGTACTGATGGTCGAATGGGAAGAAAGGTAATAGCTGAAATTGTAAATAACTAAGTCAGATTAATAAGAAAATATCATTATAAAAATATAAAGTAGCGATCAATAAGTAAAGCTGGTGGTGTCAATTAAATTTGGTGCCGCCAGTTAAAATTTAAAAGGGATGGTGATTATTATTAATAGTATTCTTGAACTTTTAACTACCAAAATTCCTCTGGGAAACTGGGTAGAAAACTTTGTTAATTTTTTGATCAATAATTTTAGTGGACCTTTAAATGGATTTTCATCTTTTATAGAATTTATTGTAAGCGGAATAGAGTCAATACTTGCTTTTCCGCATCCTCTGGTATTAATTGCACTCTTTGCAGCTGCAGCCTGGAAGCTTAAGGGGAAAAAGATGGCAGTATTTGTTGCGGTTGGTCTATCACTAGTTTTAAATCTAGGGATGTGGGAACCCTTAGTTATAACTCTAGCCTCTATAATTACTTCTGTTTTAATTGCGCTGGTTATCGGGATTCCAATTGGAATTATTAAGGCTCATAATAAAGCTGTAGATTTAATTAGTCGACCGATTCTGGACTTTATGCAGACGATTCCACCTTTTGTTTATTTAATTCCTGCTTTGATGTTCTTTGGTCTTGGTAATGTATCAGGAGTGATTGCAACTGTAGTTTTTGCAATTGCACCACCTATCAGATTAACTTATCTGGGAATAAAACAGGTAGATGAAGAGTTAGAAGAAGCCGGTCATGCTTTTGGAGCAAACTGGTGGCAGATTTTATTTAAAATTGAACTTCCAGGAGCTATGCCTTCAATTATGATGGGAATCAATCAGTGTATTATGCTTTCTCTATCTATGGTAGTTATTGCAGCTATGATTGGAGCTGGAGGACTTGGCAAACCAGTTCTCAGATCACTAAATGTTGTTGATATTGGACTTGGTTTTGAAGCCGGTCTTGGAGTTGTAATTATAGCAATGGTACTGGATAGAATGTTTGGAAGAGATTCGTAATAAAAAATTCATTTCATTATAATAATTAATCTTCAAAGAGAATGAGAAGATAAATTTTGCAGCAGATAGATAAAAATCCCGCTCAAGGCAGTAAAATGCCCGGCGGGATTTTGTTATATCAATTTATTTATAGTAGTAAAATAGTTATGCTTACTAAATTAAACTACACCCTGATCTAACATTGCATTGGCAACTTTTAAGAAACCGGCAATATTTGCACCTGCTACCAGATCACCTTCCAGGCCATATTCAGCAGCAGCTGCACTGGTATCTTTATAAATATTGACCATAATCTTCTGCAGTTCCTGATCAACCTTATCAAAAGTCCATTCATCAAACATGGCATTTTGAGTCATCTCTATAGCAGATGTTGCAACTCCACCAGCATTAGCGGCTTTACCAGGAATATAGAAGAGATCATTATTTTTAACTATTTTAATTGCTTCTGGAGTTAATGGCATATTTGCACCTTCACTAATTGCAATTACTCCGTTATCAATTAATTTCTGTACTCCTACTGCATCCATTTCATTTTGAGTGGCACAGGGAAGAGCAATATCACAATCAATAGACCAGATATTACTATAATCTTCAGAGTAAACTGCCTCAGGATATTCTTCAAGATATTCTTTAATTCTACCGCGGTTAACTTCCTTAATTTCTTTAATCAGCTCAAGATCAATTCCTGTTTCATCATATAAATAACCGGAAGAATCACTCATTGCCACAACTTTTGCACCCAGCTGGGTAACTTTTTCATTGGCATAAATTGCAACATTACCAGAGCCTGAAATAACAACTTTCTTATTATTTAAAGATAAATCATTTTCTTTAAGCATTTCTTCTAATATGTAGACCAGACCATAACCTGTGGCTTCAGTCCGAACCAGACTTCCACCCCAGTCCAGACCTTTACCGGTTAATACTCCAGCTTCATATCTATTTTTAATTCTCTTATATTGCCCAAAGAGATAACCGATTTCTCTACCACCAACACCAATATCACCGGCAGGAACATCAGTCTTATCTCCAATATGGCGGGCTAGTTCTGTCATAAAGCTCTGACAGAAACGCATAACTTCCTGATCAGATTTACCTTTAGGATCAAAGTCACTACCACCTTTACCTCCACCAATCGGGCGACCTGTTAAAGCATTTTTAAAGATCTGTTCAAAACCCAGGAATTTCACTATACCTGTATACACAGAAGGGTGAAATCTTAATCCACCTTTATAAGGACCAAGGGCTGAGTTAAATTCAATTCTAAAACCGCGATTAACCTGAATCTGACCCTGATCATCAACCCAGGGAACACGGAAAATAATCTGCCTTTCCGGCTCGACCAGCCTTTCTAAAATACCATTTTCCTCATATTCCGGATGTTTTTCAAAAACTGGATTCAATGACTCCAAAACTTCCTCGACAGCCTGATGGAATTCAACTTCACCAGGGTTTCTGTCTTTTACCATTTTTAAAACTCGTTCAGTATAATTGCTCAAACTTCTCACTCCTCAAAAAAATTTTATAACATTAAACCATTACAAATTAATCTTAATATATAATTCACTTAAAATCAATTAAAAAGCTAAAGTTTTAGTTGTATACATGGATACTTGGCTATTTTTGAACTATAATAGAATTTACAAAATTATTATATTTACTAAAAATCTATTGAGATGAATTATCATTAAATTCTTGACAAGCTTTCTTCTATTATATATACTTAAACAAAGTAAAAACATAATAAATTTTAATAGGAAAATGCCTCATCAGATTCGATGAGGTAGAGGCGCGAATTTAGATTAGTATTTTTCAACTTCAGCTTAAACCGCTGTTGGGAAAGAAAGGCTGATTCGCCGAAGTTTTCAGTCAGGGTTTAATGGCTGTCTGCTGGGTCTGTATAAAAAATATGCAGAACTGTCATTAGTAGTTTAGTCCAGACTGCTGATGTTGAGCTATCTCAAAAGATGGAAGAGGTGATTTCTCTGATTAAGTATTTAACTCAGCGATTTCGCTGAGTTTTTGTTATATATAGATATTTTTCTTTTAATGAGAAGTTATGATAAAATAATTTTAGAACTAAAATTTTTAAAAATGGAGTAGATTTATGAAAACAATAACTATACCTGAAACTAAAATTAGAAAAACAGTAAAAGAATATGGAACTCCGTTTCACATTTATGATGAACAGACCATTGTTGATCGCTTAAACAATTTAAATTCTTCCTTTAGCTGGGCGGATTTTAAAGAATTCTTTGCCATTAAAGCCAATCCAAATCCACATGTTTTAAAAATAATGAAGGAAAATAGCTGTGGGGTTGATGCAGCAACTGTAACCGAAATTAGACTGGCAGAAATGGTCGGTTTTAGCGGAGAGGATATAATGTTCACCTCTAATCTGACTACAATTGATGCCTACAGGTATGCAGTAGATAAAGGCTGCATTATAAATATTGACTGGGCAGCAGATATTTATGAGCTTTTTGAAAATGAGATTATACCAGAAAATATTTGTTTTAGATTAAACCCCGGCACAATTGAAAATGAAATTATGGGTGATTCTAAAGAATCAAAGTTTGGTTCAACTGCAGAGCAGATCAAAGATGCAGTATCTTTTCTGGCAGGGCAGGGAATTAAATCAATTGGACTGCACACTATGGTGGTTTCCAATGAAAATGATCCCCAAATTTTTGGTGAGTATACGGAAATGCTTTTTGAATTTGCCAGAGAAATTATAAATGAATTTGGAATTGAGATTGACTTCATCAACATTGGAGGCGGAATTGGAATCCCCTATCAACCAGAAGAATTTGTTGATCTAGATGCAATATCAGGAGCGGTAAATGAAGCCTATGATAAAGTTTTAAGGGCAAATGGACTGCAGCCTAAAATTTTTATGGAATCTGGCCGCTACATTACTGGCGAATCAGGCTATTTAGTGACAGAAGTGATTAAGAAAAAGGAAACATACAAAAAATATCTGGGTGTAGATGCTTCAATGTCAGATTTAATGAGACCGGCAATGTATAGAAGCTATCACCATTTAACCAATATTGATGCAGAAGCTCGAGGGGAAGAAAAATCAAATGAATATGATGTAATTGGCTCCCTCTGTGAAAACAATGATAAATTTGCAATTGACCGCCGACTTCCTGAGAGCAAGTTGGGAGATCTAATTGTGATTCATGATACAGGCGCTCACGGACATGCAATGGGCTTTAATTATAATGGAATGCTCAGAAACGGAGAATTTTTGTACACTATTGATGGTAAAGTGAAACAGATCAGGCGTGATGAAACTTTTGAAGATTATACGACTACTGTAATAGGAGGTTATTAATATGTTTAAAGGTGTGGGAACAGCGTTGATTACTCCTTTTAAAGGCAATGGTGAGGTTGATTATGATTTATTTGAAAAGATTTTAGACCATCAATTAGAAAACAATATTGATGCACTTGTGGTATTGGGAACCACAGGTGAATCTCCAACTGTACATCTAGAAGAAAGAAAAGAACTGACTAAAATAGCAGTGGCTAAGGCTGATGGTGAAGTACCTGTAATTATTGGTACTGGGACTAATGATACTGTAAAAGTAATTGAAATGAATAAACTGGCCGAAGAACAGGGTGCTGATGGACTTTTAATTGTAACTCCTTATTATAATAAGACAAGTCAGGCAGGATTGGTCGACCACTATACACATATTGCCAGTCAGACTGAACTTCCGATTATTGCCTACAATGTACCTTCCAGAACCGGAGTTAATATTGAACCGGAGACTTTTAAGAAAATGGCTGAAATGGAAGATAATATTGCTGCTATTAAGGAAGCCAGTGGAGATATGAGCCAGATCTTAAATGTGATCGAAATTGCTAGAAATAGTAAAACTATTTTTTCTGGAAATGATGACCAGGCTCTACCATTGATGCTGTGTGGAGGTAGTGGGGTTATTTCGGTATTTTCAAATCTAATGCCCGGAGTAATGAAGAAGATTACTTCTCATATTTTAGCCGGAGATTATCAAGCTGCGAGAGACTTACATTATAAATACTTAAAATTAATGAGGCTTATTTTTGTTGATGTTAACCCAATTCCAATTAAATTTGCGATGCAGCAGATTGGACTTTCTAATAATAATCTCCGCCGTCCCCTGATTAATTTAAGTCCGGAGAATCAACAGTTAATTTTAGATGAAATGAAGGAGCTGGATATTGTATGAAATATGGAATCATAGGTTATTCTGGTCGGATGGGACAGGCAATTGAAGAATTATTTTCTGAAGCTGGCCATAAACTGGTCTATCAGAAAGATGAAAATGGTGAAAAAGAAATAGAAAAACCGGAAGTAATTATCGATTTTTCTCTAGAAGAAGCTTTTGCTGATACAGTAAGAGTCATTAAGGAAAAAGAGGTACCTCTGATAATTGGGACTACCGGTTTAGATGAATCTGATTTTGCTGAATTAGATAAGCTGGCAGCAGAGGTGCCCGTGATTCAGAGCTTTAATTTTTCTATTGGAATCAATATTCTATCTGAACTGATCCAGGAAGTAAATCAGTATGTAGATCAGGATTGGGATATAGAAATTTCCGAGACTCATCACCGCTTTAAAAAAGATAAACCATCAGGTACAGCAATTATGCTGGGAGATCTTATAGATAGAGATGTAGAAATGCATTCTAAACGACTGGGTTCAGAATTTGGTGAGCACGAAGTGGACTTTGCCAGCACAGGAGAAGTACTGACTCTAAAGCACAGGGCTTATTCGAGAGAGGCTTTTACTCAGGGAGTACTTTTAAGTGCTGAAAAAATTATGAAGCTGGAGCCCGGATTTTATAGTTTTTCTGAAATTTTAAAATCAGAGTTATAGTTTCATTCCAAATTTCTTTTAAGAAAAACTAAGTCATTCAATTATAATTCTGATTTTTGACAGATACCTGAAGCGTAAATTAAAATCTTAATCTTGATAATTAAAAGTTGAAATATATAACTGGAGGAATAATGATGAATTCATATGATTTAATTGACTATATTTCAAATTCTACTAAGAATTCACCTGTTAAATTTTATGTTAAGGGCGAAGATTTAAAGAAAGTTTTAAGTACTTACGAATATTATGGAGATGACAGCTCTGGTGTTGTTTTCTGTGAGCAGAAAGAAGCAGAAGCAATCAAGGAAAAACTGGGAGATAAATTGAAACAATCCAGAGTTGAAATGGACAGACTTAATTCTGCTATACCATTAGCGGATTACAGCCAGTATAACTGCAGAATCGAACCTGGAGTCCATATTCGGGACCAGGTTGAAATTGGAGATGGCTGTGTGCTGATGATGGGAGCAGTTATCAATATTGGTGCTAAAATTGGTGTCAATACAATGATTGATATGAATACTGTGCTCGGAGGCCGAGCTACAGTTGGTGACAATTGCCACATTGGTGCTGGAACTGTTTTAGCCGGAGTTATTGAACCACCAAGTGCTGATCCGGTTATTGTAGAAGATAATGTACTGATTGGAGCTAATGCAGTTGTTTTAGAAGGAGTGCATATTGGTGAAGGTGCTGTTGTTGCAGCCGGTTCGATTGTTATTGATGATATTCCTGCTGGTGCAGTTTATGCCGGTTCTCCTGCTAAAAAGATTAAAAATGTAGATGATCGGACAAAACAGAAGACTGAAATAATGGCAAGTTTGCGCCAACTTTAAAAATTAACTTTAAGATTAAGGCTGGCTGAATTTATTTTGGCCAGCTTTTTCAAATTAGGCAGGTGTATTATATCTATTCTCAAATATATTGATAAAGGATGTTTTAAAAATGCGTTATTTAAAACTTTATAACAATTATGATTTTACTATCGAAAGAGCAGAAGGTGTCTATATTTATGATACTGACGGTAATAAATATTTTGATACTTTTGCCGGGATTGGAGTACTGGCCCTGGGCCACAGTCATCCTAAAGTTGTAAAAGAAATCTCTAAAAAATTAGAACGCTATGCTCATACTTCTAATTATTTTTTAGATGAGGATACAGAACGAGTAGCAGAGTTAATTACCAGTCAGGGAGAAAAAGTATTTTTTGTTAACTCAGGTACTGAAGCAACTGAGCTGGCCTTAAAAGTTATTAAAAAGAAAATTGATGGTGGAAAAATTTTATTTTTTAGTAATTCATTCCACGGCAGGTCATTAGGTGCACTATCAGTTAATGGTTTTCCTGGAATTAGAGACCAGTTTAAACCCCTGCTTCCGGACACAATAGAAGCAGAATTTAATAATGTAGAGAGTCTAAAAAAGACAGCAGCAGATAATCCGGATATTAAAGCAGTTTTTTTTGAACCACTGCAGGGTTCTGGTGGGGTGCAGCCAGCAACTCAAGAATTTATAGCGGAACTTAAAAGTCAAATAGCGGCCAATAATTGGATTCTGGCTGTTGATGAAGTACAGGCAGGTCTTTACAGAACTGCTAAGCAATATTCTTATCAGCATTTTGATTTAAAACCTGACCTGGTTACAGTTGCCAAAGCACTTGGAGGTGGTCTGCCGCTGGGGGGAGTAATTATGGTTGGAGAAATGACAGAGGTACTTAAACCAGGTGACCACGGCTCAACTTTTGCTCCCAATCCACTTGCTCTAAGAGGAGCAAAAGTTGTTTTAGAAGAGCTGGAAGAAATGCAGGCTTCAATTGCTGAAAGAGGAGAATATTTTCTGAACAGATTAAAAGAACTTGATTCGGAAAAGATTGAGGATGTCAGAGGAATTGGCTTAATGCTGGGAATTGAGTTAAAAGAAGTAATTCCTAATTTAAGGGACAGAGCTCAGGCAGAAGGAGTTTTACTGAATCTTGTTAAAGGCAGGATAATTCGCTTTTTACCTGCTTTAAATATCACTAAAAATGAAATAGATGAACTAATAGAAAAATTAGAAAAAATATTGGCTTAAAATAATGGTACCGGGTACCTGGATTAAATTTCCAGTTTCCCGGTATTTTTTATTACGATATTTTTTATTAAAAATCAGGCATCTCATCAATAGCATTTTTCTTTTCTTCAGTATCAACATGAGTATAAATCTGAGTTGTAGAGAGATTGGAATGACCTAAAAGATCCTGCAGTACTTTGATGTCTTTAGTCTGACGATAAAGAGTAGAAGCAAAAGTATGGCGAAGTTTATGAGGGGTTATTTTATCAGCTCTGCTTAAACCCGCTTTTTTTGCATATTTTTTGACAAAAAGCTGAATAGTCCTCGGATTAATTCTTCTGCCGTGACGGGAAATAAAAACTGCCTGACGGGCATCATTTTCTTTAATTTCAATTGAATTTCTTTCCCGCATATAACGCCTGATTGCCAGAACCACATCATGGTGCAGCGGCACATAACGTTCCTTTTTACCCTTACCATAAAATTTAATGGAGCCATCTTCAAAATCAATATTATCAAAATCAAGATTGACTAGTTCAGAGATGCGGAGACCTGCATATAAAAAGAGCTTAACTATTGCCAGATCCCGGAGGCGGTTGATTCCACCATGTTCATCAATAGCCAGGATGAACTTCTGAGCTTCCTTTAATTTTAAATAAATTGGTTCCAGTCTGGTATCTGTTTTACTGCTTTCTATTGCCTCAGCCGGATTTTTAGTGACAATTCCATAATGAAGCAGATACTTGTAAAAAGAACGGACAGCAAAGAGTTTTCTGTTTCTGGTAACCGCCTTATTATCATTAATAATTACTGCATCAGCCAGAAATTCTGAGATATCAAGTCGATCAACATCATCTGGTTTAAAACCCTCTGTAAAATCAAGTTCTTCCAGCAGATATTTATGTAATTGATGTAGATCACTGTCATATTCCTTAATTGTCAGTTTCGAATAACCTTTTTCTACATCCAGATATTTTTTGAATTTATTTACAGCCTGTAAAAAATTAAGTTGAGAAATTTTAATCACTTCCTTTGTTTGTACTTTTTTTCTCTTGTACCAGGTACAAAAAGGCCTTTTTGTACCTGGTACCTACATATATTACTTATTCAATTAAAAAGATTAAATTCCTCTTTTAAATCTCTTGACCTTCTCTGACCTTTGTATTATAATTAGTATAGAAAGTAAACTTAAAATTAATTTAAAATTAAATATTTTGATTCAAAGGAGGAATAAAAGATGGATATGGAAAAGTTTACACGTAAAGCACAGCAGAGCCTGGTAGAAGCACAAAACATTGCTAAGGACTATCAGCACCAGGAAATATTTCCATCTCATTTATTTAAAGCATTATTAAATCAGGATGATGGTATAGTAATTCCACTGCTGCAGAAAGCCGAAGCAAATCTGGCAGAATTAAAGTCAGAAAACGAAGAACTGCTGCAGAAGTTGCCCCAGGTTTATTCTGAACAGGGCGGACAGGCCTATATGTCACATCAGCTAAATGATATTATGCGAGAAGCAGAAAAACAGGCAGATGGACTTGGAGATCAGTATATTTCAACAGAGCATTTTTTGCTTGCTATTTTAAGAAACCGCAAAACTGATTTAGGTAAAATGCTCTACGAGAAGAATTTAAATTATAATGATCTCAAACAGATTATTCAGGAAGTCCGCGGAGGCAGCAAAATTGATTCTCAGCAGGGAGAAGAAGGTTTTAATGTTTTAGAAAAATATACTATTGATATCACCGAGCTGGCCAAAAATGGTAAATTGGATCCGGTTATCGGTCGTGACAATTTAATCAGAAGAGTAATGCAGGTTTTATCCCGCCGACGCAAAAATAATCCGGTTTTAATTGGAGAGCCGGGTGTAGGTAAAACTGCAATTGTTGAGGGGCTGGCCCAGAGAATTATTAATGGTGATGTTCCAGAAGGTTTAAAAAATAAGAAGGTAATTTCACTTGATATGGGTTCTTTAGTTGCCGGAACTAAATTTAGAGGTGAGTTTGAAGAAAGATTGAAGTCAGTCTTAAAAGAAATTAAAAAGGCTGAAGGACAGATAATTCTCTTCATTGACGAAATGCACACCTTAGTTGGAGCTGGTGCAACAGAAGGTTCAATGGATGCAGCCAATCTTTTAAAACCAGCCTTAGCCCGGGGTGAACTGCACTGTGTGGGAGCAACAACCTTAGCTGAATACA
Organism: Halanaerobium sp.; assembly: GCA_041694515.1. Taxonomy (GTDB): domain Bacteria; phylum Bacillota; class Halanaerobiia; order Halanaerobiales; family Halanaerobiaceae; genus Halanaerobium. The sequence goes on along the minus strand of JASMSZ010000019.1, from coordinate 7,441 downwards.
AAAAACACATCGAAAAAGATGCAGCCTTAGAGAGAAGATTTCAGCCAGTTCAGGTCTCTGAGCCGGATATAGAAGATACAGTATCTATTTTAAGAGGCTTAAAAGAAAAATACGAAATTCACCACGGAATTAAAATTACAGATAATGCAATTGTAGCTGCAGCCAGACTTTCTGACCGCTACCTGACTGAAAGATTCTTACCTGATAAGGCAATTGATTTAATTGATGAGGCAGCCTCAAAAATTAGAATTGAGATAGATTCGATGCCGATAGAAATTGATGAACTTGACCGCAGAGTAAGAAGGCTGGAAACAGAAAAAGAGGCCTTAAAAAGTGAAGCTACAGAAGAGGCTCAGCAGAGATTGGAAGAAATTGAGGAAAAACTTCAGGAATTAAAAGATCGACGAGATCCACTGCGTTTAAAATGGAAAAATGAAAAAGATCAACTGGCTAAAATGCAGGAGTTAAAAGAAAAAATTGACCAGGTTGAATATCAGGCTGAAACAGCAGAAAGAGAAGCAAATTACGAAGAAGCAGCCAGACTCCGATATGGTAAATTAAATGAACTCCGTCAGGAACTTGCTGAAATAAGTCAGAAAGTTGAAGAATCCCAGCAGGATGCAACTCATCTGGTAAAAGAAGAAGTTACAGAAGAAGATATTGCAGAAATTGTTTCTCTCTGGACTGATATTCCACTGCAGAAGCTGATGGAAGAAGAAAAAGAAAAATTAATCCATTTAGAAGATGAGCTAGAAAAAAGAGTTGTCGGTCAGCATGATGCTGTTAAAGCAGTCAGTAATGCAATCCGCCGTTCTCGAACCGGTCTCCAGGATGCAGATCGACCACTTGCTTCCTTTATGTTTATGGGACCAACCGGTGTCGGTAAAACTGAGCTTGCTAAAACACTGGCTGAATATCTATTTGATGACGAAAAAGCTCTGACCAGAATTGATATGTCAGAGTATATGGAAAGACATGCGGTTTCTAAACTAATTGGTTCACCTCCCGGTTATGTAGGATTTGAAGAAGGTGGACAGCTGACAGAAAGGGTAAGACGAAACCCCTATTCTGTAATTCTTTTTGATGAGATAGAAAAGGCCCATCCGGATGTATTTAATATCCTGCTCCAGATCCTTGATGATGGTGTTTTAACTGACAGCCAGGGTAAGGAAGTTGATTTTAGAAACACAGTAATTATAATGACCTCCAATGTTGGCTCCCAGTATATTCAGGATTTAGATGATGAAATCAAAATTAAGGAAGAAATTGATGAGGCTTTAAAAGGACAGTTTAGACCTGAGTTTTTAAATCGAATTGACGAAAAAATTATCTTCCATTCCTTAACTAAGGAAGATATCTTTAAGATTATTGATATCCAGATTTCTTATCTGCAGGATAATCTGTCTGAACAGGATATTGAAATTGACCTGACTAAAGCTGCTAAAGAAGAACTCCTGGAACTCGGCTTTGATCCAGCATATGGAGCCAGACCTTTAAGAAGAGTTATTCAAAATCAGATTAAAGACGAACTGGCAATGCTGCTCCTGGAAGAAAAAATTACAGAAGGTGACCAGATTAAAGTTGATTTTAAAGATGGAGAATTTCAGTTTAAAAACTAAAATAAAGCTGAAATAGAATAATTGATTGCTAAATATGCTTCAAGAAATATTGTTTTAACTCCAGACCGGTAAAATTGCCGGTCTTTTTTTATGTTCTGTTTTTTTATTAGCCAGGAAATTATACCTAATGGTTTGTTGTGAATAATATTTATAGTTTTATAATTTCCGCTATCAACAAAATTTAAGCTTACTGTATTACAGATTGTCCGAAGGACATTTTGTTCATATAATGAAGGAATATAATTAATTACCAAGAACTATAATTATTGTACATACTATTTGAATAACTAGAATAAAAAAAATAAAAATGTGAGGTTTTTAAATGTCTGAGCAGAAGAAAAATATTAAACTCTTTATTTTCGTAACCGCTTTTTACTGGTTTTCAATGTATGCCTATATTCCCACCTTTTCACCCTACATAGAATCTCTCGGGGCATCACATAAGATGATCGGTTTAATTTTAGGTTCATATGGTTTTACCCAGATGCTGATTAGAATTCCACTGGGAATCTATTCGGATAGAATTAATGAGAAAAAAATATTTGTTAATCTTGGTATCTTACTCAGTGTAGCAAGTACCACTGGTATGTGGTTTGCAGAAACACCGGTTCTAATTCTTCTTTTTCGCTCTCTTGCCGGAGTTTCTGCGGCTACCTGGGTCAGTTTTACTGTACTTTTTTCTTCCTATTTTAAAGATGATGACACTGCTCATGCCATTGGAATCATCAATGCTTCCAATAAATCAGGCCAGGTAGTAGGTATGCTTTTAGGAGGGCTAATTGCTCAGAGTCTAAGTCAGCAGTATCCCTTTTTACTGGCTGCAGCCGCAGGAATCACCGGCTTTATTTTAAGCCTTAAGGTTGATGAAAATAAAAAAATTGATCATAAAGCAATTACCTTAAAAGAAATAATAAAAGTTGCAAAAAATAGAAGTCTGCTGACTGTCTCGTTTCTGGCAATTTTAATGATGATGATTTCTCACTCCACCACCTTTGGTTTTATACCGGTCGCTGCCAAAAATATGGGCGCAACAAGCTTTCATTTAGGACTATTAACCACCATTACAACTATTCCCGGAATACTTTCTTCCTATTTAAGCGGAAGCTATTTTAGTAAAAGAATAGGAGAAAAAAACACAGTTACCATCGGATTTTTACTGCTGGCAGTTTCCTGCATTTTAGTACCCTTTATTGATCAACTTTACCTGCTCTACTTTAATCAGATGCTCAACGGTTTTTCGCAGGGGATGATTTTTCCGGTTTTAATGGGTTTAAGTATTAAAAATGTGAGACCAAATAAGAGGGGAACCGCAATGGGATTTTTCCAGGCAATCTATGGATTGGGGATGTTTATAGGACCAATTCTTGTCGGAACTATCAGTGATTTAGCAGGACTTAGAATGGGATTCTGGATAATTGGCTTGGTTGGAATCCTGGGAGCAGTTTTAACCCGTTTTTATAGAACTGAAAGAGAATTCTAGATAATGGAGGCAGAAAATATGAATGAAAAAGAAATTATTGAAAAGACTAAAGAACCAATCACAAAAAAATCGTTAGTTAATGATTTAAAACAGTTAAACTTAAAAGGGGAAGTAGTAATTGTCCATTCTGCACTCAGCAAACTTGGCTGGGTCTGTGGAGGAGCAGTGGCCTTAATTGAAGCTCTGCAGGAAGCAATTACTGAGGAAGGAACTCTGATCATGCCGGCTCACAGTGGTGATTATTCAGAACCTAAATACTGGGAAAATCCACCGGTGCCGGAAGAGTGGTATCAGACAATTAGAGATGAGATGCCTGCCTACAGACCAGAAGTAACTCCCACCAGAGGACTGGGTGTAACTCCAGAAATTTTTCGTAAATTTCCGGAGGTCATAAGAAGCAATCACCCCTGTCTTTCATTTTCGGCCTGGGGAAAGGAAGCTGATGCTATTACAGCTGATCATAAATTGGAATATGCTTTAGGAGAAAACTCACCTCTGGCTAAAATTTATGAAAGAGAAGGTAAAGTACTCTTAATTGGGGTCGGCCATGACTGCAATACCTCACTTCATCTGGCAGAATACAGAGCAGAATATGATCTTAAAATTAAAATTTTTGGTTCTTCAATTTTAAAAGATGGAAAGAATGTCTGGGCTAAATACCAGGATATTGAATTTAATGATGATCTTTTTCCAGCAATCGGTAAAGAATATGAGTCAGAACAAAAATACAGCAGAGCCACAATTGGGCTGGCAGAATCAAAATTGTTTAAGCAGCATGAAATGGTTGATTTTGCAGTAAACTGGCTGGAAAATCGAGAAAGTTAATGATTAAACTTATAGTTTTATGACAATTAATTGGATTCCAGAATAAAAATAGCTTCTAATTTAAATTTATTCCTAGATGATATTTATTAATTTTAAAACTTATCCCGGAACATTACCTCTGATAAAGATTTTTTAGCAGGCAACTTTACATTATCTTCTTTATAATAACCAATAGACATCAGAGTTATTAATTCCATATCTTGAGGACAATTAACCAGATTCTTAATTTTTTTAGAATGTTCTTTTTGATAGGAATTAACCCAGCAGGTTCCAAGATCATAAGATTTAGCTGCTATCATAATATTTTCAGTAGCAGCTGATGCATCCTGTAATGGGGTAGTAGCTTTATTCTGATTAACAAAAATAGCTATACAGGCTCCAGCTTCTTCAATAAACCTCCCATATCGAGCATATGATGCAATTTTACTTTTTATTTCATCGTCAGTAATGACTAGAAAAGACCAGGCCTGTCTATTATTACCGGTGGGTGCAAGTCTGGCACAATCAATTATTTCTTTAATTATTTCTTCTGGTATTTTTTTATCAATATATTTTCTAACACTTCTCCGTTCTTTAATATTTTTAATAGTTTCATTTGACATAAATTATCTCTCCCTGTTTCTAGTAATTAAACTCTCTATAATTAGATTATCATTGAAGAACCTGATTTTGCAAATTTATAAATATAATAAAATTATGAAGCAGAAGCCGAACTTTTTAGAATCTAATTATATTTTCACTTTCTTCATGTCTAATTTCTTGCTATAATGATTACAGTTAATCTAACTATATATAAGTTTGGAAAGGGGTTAAAATGAGTTTATCAATAATTGCAGCAATGGATCAAAATCAATTAATCGGAAAGCAGGGGAAAATGCCCTGGAATTTACCAGCAGATTTAAAATATTTTAAGCAGACTACTATGGGTTCGCCTGTAATAATGGGGAGAAAGACTTTTGAATCAATTGGTTTTCCTTTACCAGGCAGAAGAAATATTATTCTGACCAGAAATAAAGATTATTCAGCTGAAGGATGTGAAATAATTTATTCACAGGAAGAAATTTTAGACGAATTCTTAAAAAAAGAAGAAGAAGCTTTTATAATTGGAGGAGCAGAAATTTATAAGCAGTTTTTAGCTTATAGTGATAAATTGTATTTGACAATCATTGAGCATGAGTTTTCTGGAGATACATATTTTCCAAAGCTAGACTGGCAGAAATGGAATAAAATATCAGAAAAAAAAGGTACTACTGACGGTAATAACCCTTACTCATATTCTTATCATGTCTATCAGCGAAAAAATAAAATTTATAGGAGTGATTTTTAATGAAGCAGTATCTTGAAATGTGTCAGCAAATTTTAGACAATGGAGTCGATCGAGAGGATCGAACGGGTACAGGTACCAGGAGTATCTTTGGTCATCAGTTGAGATTTGATCTACAGGAGGGCTTTCCCTTAATGACTACCAAAAAAGTTTACTGGAAAGGAGTTGCCTATGAGCTGCTCTGGTTTTTAAAAGGAGATACCAATATCAAATATTTAAATGATAATGATGTCCATATCTGGGATGAATGGGCAGATGAAAATGGTGATTTAGGTAATATTTACGGCCACCAGTGGAGGAGTTGGGAAGGAAGAGATGGTACAATAGATCAAATTTCTGAGGTTATTGAACAGATTAAGGAAAAACCTTATTCCAGAAGATTAATAGTAAATGCCTGGAATGTGGGAGATTTAGATAAGATGGCTCTTCCTCCCTGTCACTTACTCTTTCAGTTTTATGTAGCTGATGGTAAACTATCCTGTCAGTTATATCAGCGTTCCTGTGACACTTTTTTAGGAGTTCCCTTCAATATTGCAAGCTACAGCTTACTACTACATATGATAGCGCATGTAGTAGGTCTTGAAGTTGGCGAATTTGTTTGGACTGGTGGGGATGTACATATTTATCAGAATCATTTTGACCAGATTAGAGAACAGCTGAGCAGAGAGCCAAGACCTTTACCACAGATTAAAATTAACAAAGACACTGAAAATATTTTTAACATTGATTTTGAAGATATTGAACTGATCGGTTATGATCCTCATCCTACTATAAAAGGTGAAATTTCTGTTTAGTAGTATTACTGTATATTAAAAAAAAAGATGGAAATTAATAGGCATTATTCATAATCAATGGACAATATAATTTTAAGGGAAGGAGACAACTATGCAATATCCGGAAATAACAGTAGGAGCAGTAATCTTTAATTCTGATAATAAAATCCTCCTCTGTAAATCTCATAAATGGAATGATAAATATATAATTCCCGGTGGCCATATTGAATTGGGAGAAAAAATGGAAACAGCATTAAAAAGAGAAATATTGGAAGAAACAGGTCTGGAAATATATATAATATTGATTTAATTAGCATCAAAGAAAGTGTTTATAATAAAGCTTTTGATAAAGACAAACATTTTATTTTTATAGATTATATTTGCAGAACGGATTCAGATGATGTAATCTTAAATGAAGAGGCAGAGGAATATGAGTGGGTAGCTTTAAACGAAGTTGATAATTATGATTTAGGGGGATTTGTTAAAGCATTATTAGATGAAATAAGAAATAAAGAAGAGTCAGAACATAAAACAGAAATTTTTTATGGATATTAATCTTAAAAACAAAGAAAAATATAATATTCGTTGTAAAAATTAACATAGAGAGGTGATGTAAATGTCAGGTTCAATATTAGGAGATTTATTTAAAATTTCAACCTGGGGTGAATCACATGGTAAGGCCCTGGGAGTAGTAGTTGATGGCTGTCCGGCTGGACTTGAACTTTCGGAATCAGATATCCAGCAAGATTTAGATAGAAGAAAACCGGGCCAGTCTCCCTTTGCAACTCCGAGAAAAGAAGGAGATAAAATTGAAATTTTATCAGGAGTATTCGAAGGAAAAACAACAGGAACCCCAATCTCTATGATTATTTTCAATAAAAATCAGAAATCTAAGGATTATTCTGCTCTCAAAGATGTCTATCGACCGGCTCAATCAGACTATAGTTATGATTTAAAATATGGTTTTAGGGATCACAGGGGGAGTGGGCGAGCTTCCGGCAGAGAAACAGCAGCCAGAGTTGCTGCTGGTGCAATAGCTAAAAAAATATTGGCTACTTTAAATGTTAACATAACAGCCTATACTTCTTCGATTGGCCCGATTAAAATTAATCCTAAAAATTATGATGAAGATTATATTATGGAAAACTTTTTATATATGCCTGACTCAGAAGCTGTAGAAGAAGCTGAAAACTATCTACAAAAATTGATTGAAGAAAATAATTCTTCAGGTGGAACAATAGAATGCAGTGTTAAAAATATACCTGAAGGACTTGGTGACCCTGTATTTGATAAATGTGAGGCACTGCTGGCACGAGCGATCATGTCAATTGGAGCGGTTAAGGGAATAGAAATTGGCAGTGGTTTTGATGCTGCAGAAATGACAGGCTATGAACATAATGATTTTTATAGATATCATGAG
>JASMSZ010000018.1:0-7977 GCA_041694515.1 Halanaerobium sp. | reverse complement strand
TTTAGGACATGTATTTGAGGATGGTCCGAAGCCCACAGGATTACGCTACTGCATTAACTCAGCTGCACTCAGGTTTATTCCCTCTGAAGACCTGGCAGAAGAGGGATACGAAGAATTTGAAGATCAATTCTAAATTACAGCTACCGGGAACCACCCGATTTATGGCGAAAGATGTCGAAAAGCGGCTAAATTCAACAAAATATGACTTAAGATGACAAAAACTGACAGGTAAACGTTACCTGTCAGTTTTAAATATAAATTATATTTTAATTATAAGTTATTCCGCAATCTTAAAGGTAGGAATATGATCGTTTCTAATTAGTACCTCCAAAAAGAATTAATTTTAATCCTTCTTTTTCAATTCCAACATGGATTATCGAAAAGAATAGAAGCAGTGTCAAGATATAGAGATTCAATAAATCAGATTAAAAGGTTTTAGACATATTTAAATATTTTAGAATCACATATACTACTATTAACTTATATAAGTTAGCTAATTGAAGTATAAATTTATGTTGTTATCTTGATAATTTTTTGAAAATTTAAATGCAAAAATTTCACATTAATTAAGACTTAAAAAAAGGGAAAAATCAACAGTTAAAGAATTAGATAAATATAGACAATATTTTTTAGGATTCAAATTTGGAGAAGCCAGAGCTAAAATTAGCTAAAGAAGATAAGCAAAAAAGGAGGGGTTTTAATGAGATTACAGATAGGTAATCTTGAATTAGAATTGACTCAGGGAGATATAGCAGCTCAGAAGGATATTGAAGCTGTGGTTAATGCAGCAAATGCTGATTTAAAAATTGGTGGTGGAGTTGCAGGGGCGATCCATAGAAAAGCTGGCCCGGAGCTGGAAAAGGCCTGTAGACCACTGGCCCCAATTGAGCCAGGTGAGGCTGTTATCACTGAAGCTTTTAATCTGCCCAATCAATATGTTATTCACACTTTAGGTCCGGTTTATGGTCGGGATAAACCAGAAGCTGCACTCCTGGAAAAATGCTATCAAAACTCTTTAAAACTAGCTGAAGAATATAAAATTAAAAGTATAGCTTTCCCCGCTATTTCAACCGGAGCTTTCGGTTATCCTATTGAAAAAGCTGCAGCAGTCAGCCTCGAAACAATAAAAATTACAGCTGCTGATCTGGAAAATCTTAAAACTATAAAATTCGTCTTATACAGCAGCAGTGATTTAAAAGTATATAAAAACCAGGCACAAAAAATTTTCATTGATTAAATACAAACAAATTTTTTGCTAAGATTGATTGGATTGCAGCTGCCAGAATTTATATTTAATGATGAGAAAGGGGAGAAAGATATGTTGAATATAAATATACCAGGATGTAAAAATTTTAATGTAGAAAAAATTGTGTTTGATCTCAATGGAACTATTGCCTGTGACGGCAAATTGATTGAGGGAATAAAAGAAGGCATTAACAGTCTGGCAGAGAAATTTGATATCTATATTCTAACAGCTGATACATTTGGAACAGCAGAAAAACTGCTAAAAGAATTAAAGGCAGAGCTGGTAGTTGTTGATAACTGTGACTGCAGTAAGTTTAAAGCTGATTTTGTAGAAAAATTGGGCCGCAAAAGAGTAATCGCTGTTGGAAATGGAAATAATGATGCTCAGATGCTGAAAAATGCAGAACTCGGGATTGCTGTGATTGGTCCAGAAGGTACAGCAAAAAGGGCGCTTTTAGGTGCTGAATTAATCAGCAGAGATATTAATGATGTAATTGAAATTATTTCTAATCCAGAGCGGCTAAAGGCGACATTAAGAAAGTGAATTTAAGTATTCCGGGGCAAATTTAAAAAGGAGCTGTATTGTGTCAGAACTAATTGATTTAAGCTATAAAATTTATTAGGTATGCCGGTTTATCTGGGTGGCAGCCGAAATTTAAATTTGACAGCCAGATAGCTATCTGCTAGACTAATAATTGTAATATAAAATTTGAATAAATGGATTATATGACTGGCGGATAAATATGGAGCTAACCATAGGGGAATATAATCTTTATTAAATCGCCCGCCTGGATATGGAGTTGAATCTTTATCCAGGGGGCGATTTTTTTGTTTAACTGCAGATTTTAGTCTTAAACGAAGCAAATGTAATCTAGTTTACAATAATTAGGTATTTTCAAAACATAGTAGATCACTCAAGATTTGACGCTGGTAATTATTTCTGCTAAAATTAATATGAAATTCAGTTTAAAAGATTAAATATAATTTACATTATAGAACTGGTTGGAACAACCAAATATTCAAAAAAATTATAAAAATCTTTTAAGCAGCCAATAAGATTATAAGACTAAAAGAGGAGGATTTTGATGAAATTTGATACTTTAGAATTGAAGGGTCAAAGATGGGAAGAAGAAATTGATGTCAGAAATTTTGTGCAGCAGAATTATACACCTTATACAGGTGGAGCTGATTTTTTGGAAGGTCCGACTGAGAGGACAGAAGGTCTCTGGCGGCAGACTTCCAATTTATTGAAAAAAGAACGAGAAAATGATGGTGTACTTGCCATTGATACAGAAACAGTTGCAGATGTCAACGCCTATGATGCTGGTTATATAGACCGTGATAAAGAAATAATAGTTGGTCTGCAGACTGATCAACCCTTAAAAAGAACCTTAAATACCTATGGTGGAATCAGGATGGCCCGTCAGGCAGCAGAAGCCTATGGCGAAAAAGTTGATTCTGAGATAGATGAGATATTTACTAAATATAGAAAAACACATAATGATGGAGTTTATGATGCTTACACTCCAGAAATTAGAGAAATTAGACGTTCGGGTGTAATTACCGGTCTGCCTGATGCTTATGGTCGGGGAAGAATTATCGGTGACTACAGAAGAGTAGCCCTTTACGGTGTGGATAGATTGATCGAAGCAAAAAAAGAAGATAAGACCAATTTGAAAAGTCCGATGACTGAGGAAACAATTCGGCTGCGGGAAGAGGTAAGTGAACAGATCAGAGCTCTTAAAAAGTTGAAGGGGCTCGGAAAAACTTACGGCTGTGACCTTTCTCGTCCTGCTGAAAATGCAGAAGAAGCTGTCCAGTGGACCTATCTTGCTTATCTGGCTGCGATTCAGGAAAATAATGGGGCAGCAATGTCCTTTGGTCGAGTGGTAGAATTCTTTGATATCTATTTTGAAAGGGATATCAAAGCTGGGAAACTGACAGAGAAAGAAGCACAGGAGATTATAGATGATTTTGTTATTAAATTGAGGCTGGCCAGACAGCTGAGAACTCCAGCCTATAATGAGCTCTTCAGCGGTGATCCACTTTGGGTAACAATTGTGATCGGTGGAATTGGAATTGATACCAGACCACTGGTAACTAAGACCAGCTACAGAATATTAAACACCTTATATAATCTCGGACCGGCCCCAGAACCAAATTTGACCATACTCTGGTCTGAAAAACTGCCGGAAAACTTTAAAAATTACTGCACCAAAGTTTCTAAGGATACAAGTTCCCTGCAGTATGAAAATGATGACCTGATGCGTCTTAACTTTTCTGATGATTATGGAATTGCCTGCTGTGTATCAGCGATGACACCGGGTAAGGATATTCAGTATTTTGGTGCAAGATGTAATCTTCCTAAAACACTTCTTTATTCCTTAAATGGTGGTAAAGACGAGAAAACAGGAGCTCAGGTTGGACCTGAATTCAAACCCTATGAAGGTGATGTTTTAGAATATGATAAGGTTATGGATAATTTTGACCGCTTTCTTGACTGGCTAAGCGAAAAATATGTGGATGCTTTAAATATTATCCATTATATGCATGATAAATATGCCTATGAGGCGGTACAAATGGCACTCCACGACACAGTAGTTCAGCGAATAATGGGCTTTGGAGTAGCCGGGCTTTCAATTATTGCTGACTCACTAAGTGCTATTAAATATGCAGAGGTTAAGCCGATCAGAGATGAAGCTGGGATGATTATTGATTTTGAAATCAATGGTGATTATCCTAAATACGGTAATGATGATGACCGTGTTGATCAGCTGGCGGTAGAAGTAGTTAAACTGTTTATTAATAAACTTAAACAGCATCAGCTTTATAGAGACGCAGTTCACTCTATGTCGGTACTGACAATTACCTCAAATGTAGTCTATGGTAAGAAAACTGGAGCTACTCCAGATGGGCGCGAAGCTGGAGAACCCTTTGCCCCTGGAGCTAATCCAATGCACGGCAGAGATACTTCAGGTGCTTTAGCATCACTTAATTCAGTTGCAAAAATACCATACGAATACTGCCAGGATGGAATTTCTAATACATTTTCTATTGTGCCGGAAGCACTGGGTAAAACAGAAACGGCTCAGCAGAACAATTTAACCTCAATTCTGGATGGTTATTTTGATCAGGGTGCACATCACTTAAATGTTAATGTTTTAAGAAGAGAAACTCTGCTTGATGCAGTTGAGCATCCGGAAGAATATCCTCAGCTGACAATTAGAGTTTCCGGTTATGCTGTTAACTTTATCAAATTAACACCAGAACAGCAGCAGGAAGTAATTGCGAGAACTTTCCATAAATCGATATAAACTGTCATAAAACGACAGGTACCAGGTACAAATAAGCTTATTTGTACCTGGTACCTACCTAAGGAGGTTATTATGGCTGAAGGATATATTCATTCTACCGAAAGTATGGGCACTGTTGATGGCCCGGGAATTCGCTTTGTTGTTTTTACTCAGGGATGTCCCCTGCGCTGTCAGTACTGTCATAATCCTGATACCTGGAAATTAAAAGAAGGTAAAAAGGTAACAACTGAATCATTAATAAAAAAAATCAAAAAAATTAAACCATATATTGAGCGTTCCGGTGGAGGAATTACAATTTCCGGGGGAGAGCCCACAATGCAGCTCGATTTTATACTGGATTTACTCAAAAAAGCAAAAGCAGAAGGGCTGCACACTGCAGTTGATACCTCTGGATTTGTAGAGTCAGCCAAATTCAAAAAGCTGCTTCCTTATCTGGATTTAGTACTGCTGGATATTAAAACAATGGATGATTTAGTACACAGGGATTTGACCGGAGTCAGCAACCAGAAAACTCTAAATCTAGTGGAGCTGCTGGAAGAAAAAAAACAGCCATACTGGGTGAGGCAGGTTATTGTTCCCGGAATTACTGATAATCTGGAAAAGATGCAGAAGTTTGCAGAATATCTGCAGCAGAAAAAATATTTAGAAAAAATTGAACTGCTGCCCTACCATGAACTTGGAAAACACAAATGGGAAAATTTGGGGCTGGAATACAAGTTGGCTGCTGTTGAGCCGCCTTCTGAGAAAAAGATGGCAGAACTGAATTCAGTTTTTAAGAATTATAAAATTAATATAGCCTGACCCAGGCAAATAACGGTTTTAAATTCAAATATCTAATATAAGAACCCTGATTGAGATTAATCTCAATTGGGGTTCACTGTTTTTATGACACAATTTATGTTATAATTATTTAACATTAATGATTATTATTAAAATAAAGCTAAACTAGCGTATAATTGTCAATAGTTAATTAGAAAAAATGCATAAAGATACCCATTTTACCATAATGTAAAATTATGGTAACAACCTAACAAGAAACAATATGATATCAAATTTATAAAAGAATTAGCTTTTATCTGAGAGGTTCTCACTTTTTTTACCACATTGATGCAACCTGGCGTTAAATACTAACTTGAAAGTTTAACGTACTTAATCCGCATTTATGGAAGTGAGGGGTATCACGCTAGATAACGAGGTTATGGTTATCCTCAAGGAAATTACGATATCCCCTCAGCATAAGAAAATAATTCATTCTATAAATAAAATATATTTTATTAACCAGCCAATTTTGAAGAATTAACGCCCAGATAATTTTCCAGTGTTTTTAAAGCAATTTCTTTGTTTTCTGGACTATCAATTTTATCAAAAATATTACTGGTTAGTGATTTGCCTTTCCACATAGGAGGATCAAATAATTTATGATCCCTTAACATGGCAAAAGCAACTTTGATAAATTTATTACCAACTGCTATATAAATCTGGTTGGGACTTTTATCCTTTTTTCTTAACTTATCTGCATAAGTTTTAAAGTAAGGATTAGTTTTACCAGTAGCTAGGCTTCTTCCTGCTAGATAGACAATATGTCTGAAAGATGGATTTCCCTGTTTGCTAATAGAGCCATATCTTGCTTTCTTACCACCTGATTCTTCAACTAGTGGGTTTGTTCCAGCTGTCTTAATGACCTGTCCTGCATAATCATATTGATTAACTGGTCCCATTTCTGCAGTGAATTCTGCAGCAGTGATAATACCGATTTCAGGGACTGACAGAAGTAATAATCCAGGGTTTTGAACTAGTATATTCTCTATTTTATCCTGTAGGAGACTAATTTTTTGATTGGCATTCTCGTAATCTGCAATGGTCATTGTTAGAAGTTCGATTTCTACTTTTAGTTTTTCAAAAGGCCTGGCATAAGAATCTTTAGCTGCAAGTAATAGTTTTTCAATAGTTGAATTTCTAAATTTTAAATTGTTTTCTCTAGAAATTTTTCTTAAATCTTTTTTGTCAAGCTTTTTGATAAGAGAAGGATGGGGATAATTTTTCATAATAAATAAAGGTGCTTTGCCCCAGAAATCAGAAAATATATTTTCAACTTTACTTGTTCCATTAATAATTTTACCTTTACCCTGAAAAGTAGGCCATATTTTATCCATTAGGGCTCTAATCTTGGATTTGATAGCACTTCTTTTTTGAACTTCATAACGGCGATATCTGCAGAGATTTTTAAGTTTTTCATAATTACCATTTAGAAGTCTGGATTTAGTAGTTTTGCCATCAATTAATGCAGATGCAATAGCAAATAGATCGATATCATCAGTTTTAGACCAATTAAGATTTTCAGCTCTGCTTTTGGAAGTTGTGTAAGCATTTATCAAAAGCACATTATAATCAAATTCCTGTAAATAGCGAACTATGATTTCATGATAATGTCCTGTAGTTTCAATGCCTATTAAAACTTTTTGAGCAGAGATATTATTAACAGAGTCTTTAATTTTAGTTAGCAATAAATTTAGTCCTTTAGAATTAATAGTAAAAAAGAATGAATTTACAAGGATCTCACCGAAATAATTACATATAAGGGCTTTGGGAGAATATTTAGCTGGATCAATTGCTACTACTAATACTTTATCGTAGGGTATATTACGTAGTTGTTTCTGGACTTCAGTTCTCTTACTGGCCTTTATATGTTTGACTTTTCTCATTGATTAACACCTCCAAGTGAAATTGGTGAGTGTTCCTCGTTAGGGTATTGTTTAATTTAAACAAGCAATGGGAAAAGTCCTTTTTTCTTATCTATCAACATTATATAATACCAGGAGATAAATAAAGATGCTGATTTTACAGGCGTTTTATTGGAATTGTTTGGATGACTGGTGGGAAAAAATAGCATCTATTGTTGAGGATATAGCAATTAAGGGTTTTGACACAGTCTGGCTGCCACCTCCCTCAAGAGGGATGAATGGTAAAAATTCAATGGGCTATGATATTAAAAAACACTATAATTTAGATTCTAAGTTTGGTAATAAAAAGACTTTAAAAAGATTAATCAATAAATTACACGAAAATGAAGTAGAAGTGATGGCAGATCTGGTTTTAGGCCATATGCTTGGAGGTGACAAAGAATGGAATCCACATTTTAACGAAAAAACTTACACTAGATTTGAGGAAAAAAACTTTTTTTCTGGTTTAACTGTGTCGGGTAGAGATTACGAGATTTTTATACAGGATTAAAAACATATATTAGTAAAAATTATTGGATTAATAGATAATTTAATTAATAAATCAGATAAGCAGGAAGGATTTTTTATGCTTGCAGATATTGAAAATATTTTAAAAAAATATTATGGCTTTAGTTCTTTTAGAAAAGGACAAAAAGAGCTTATAGAAAGCATTTTAAAGGAAAAAGATACAGTTGCAG
>JASMSZ010000017.1:0-26298 GCA_041694515.1 Halanaerobium sp. | reverse complement strand
TTTAAAACGCTCAGTTTTTCTTGAATATCTTGAAATACTCTTTATTTTTTTAGGTATTGCTCTTTTGCCGCAATGACCGCAGCTATAACGTTTTTTAACCAGTTTGATAGTTACTTTTTTATCTCTTAAAGGAACATCCTGAATATCTTATGGGCGCCTATCATGAACTTTATCTGCTTTTTTACCACAGATAGGACATTTAACATGATCATTTTTATAATCAGCTATAAAAACTAAATATTCTTCTGTTTTAATTAATTCTGTTGCAACAAGGTCTGGTAAATCTAATAAATCTGTGATAAGCTTATTATGCATTTGCTTGACTCCTTTTTTGAATTTTTTGTTGTCTCAAATAATTAATTCAACGGAGCCAGGCAGATGCCTTTTTTTATTTAGATGTTTTTAAATTTACATTTTTTTCTTCACAACATTAATTATACAACCAAAAAATTAAACTTAAATTGCAATAATCTTTTCAATAAAAGTCCTAACTCTAAAAGAAAAACTGCATAGTGTTTTAAATGGCCAAATATTATGGTACAATTATTATGTAATTGTTCTGATAGAATTTTAATATGTTTTCAACTTAAAGAAAGGTATTGGTGAAATAATGAGAAGTAGTGATATTAATACAGCAGGAATTGAAGAAGCTCCAGAAAATGTAGACTTTAGTGAAGGTGATAAAGTAGATATTTTGATCTATAAATTTACTGATTTAGGAGCGACAGTAATTATTAATGATGAATATTTTGGTTTAGTTTATGAAAATGATATTTATAAAGAAATAACAGTTGGAGATAGAATGAAAGGCTATATTAAAAAAAATTAGAGAAGACAATAAGATTGATGTCAGCCCGCGTAAGATTGGTTATGGTAGAATAGAAGATGCTAAAGAGAAAATTCTTACTCATCTTAAGGCAAAAGGAGGTTCACTGCCATTAAATGATGACAGTTCACCTGAAAAAATAAAAAAAAGCATTACAGATTAGTAAAGGGAGCTTTAAGAAAGCCATTGGAGGCTTATATAAAGAAAAAATTATTGATATAACTTCTAAGGGGATAAAACTGAAAAAATAGATAATGAAAAGAGCTGTTAAAATTGAAAAAGGCAAATTATTTTTTTAATTGCAGTAATTTAAAACTGTCAATTCTTGTTTTTAGTTTTTTGATTTTTACTGCAGCAAATTCTGCTGCAGCTGTTGAGATTATTAAAATTCCAGTGGAAAAAAATGAAGAAGATCTTTATCATATAGAGGCAGAAATACCAATTTTATTAGGTTTAAAATCTAAGAATGTTCAGTCTAAATACAATGACCTTTTTAGAGATGATATTTTTTGTTTTCTTGAATCTACTATTGAGATGGCCAGCCAGAGTCAGCATAATTTTGCAGCAGCAGAAATTCTAATGCATCAATTTGAAGGGATAGTAGATTTTGAAATTAAAAATAATAAGCAAATCTTTAGTATTAAATTTAATTATTATCAATATACAGGTGGAGCACACGGTAATCCCTATAGTTTGAGTTATAATATTGATCTAAATTCAGGCGAAGATCTAAAATTAATAGATTTTTTAGAGAGAATCAATTTGACTTTAGCTGAAGTAGAAGTTTTAATAAAATCTGAAATAGAAAAAAATCCAGCTAATTATTTTCACGGTGATTATGGTTTTCAGAGTTTAGAAGAAGATCAGTATTATTATCTCGAAGCCGGGGAACTGGTTATATATTTTCAGCCTTATGCTGTAGCTCCCTATTCAACTGGAATGCCTGAATTCAGAGTTAAATATTAAGCTGACAAACTGCTGTATTTTTTCAAAGCAGTTTTTTTTAGCCGTTTAACGAACTTATGTTTGTCAATTGCAATTAAATATGCTGAAATATATTTAAACAAACGTTCGTTTAAATTAAGAGGAGGAACTGTAATGCAGCCTGATTATAGTGATGTACCAGCTGATCAAATTTTGTGTGTAGATATGAAATCATTTTATGCCAGTATAGAATTAGTTAAAAGAAATATTCATCCTCTTAAGGGTTATTTAGCTGGAATCGGAGATAAAAAAAGAAATCTGGAAAAAGGAAATATTAAAGATAGAATTGAAAGCACTATTGGGGGCCATAAAAAATAAACTAAAGAGATAAATCTATAATTTGACTAAAGTCTATATATCTAATCATTTTATCGGCCTGTTCTATTTTGATTTGTTTATTATATCTGTCCAGCTTAATAATTTTGCCTCTGTCTTTAAAATTCATATTTTTTCAACTCCTTATAATATTAGTGTGAAAATTAAAATTTATAGAATTTAATTTTAGCTGAATTGACTATATAGATATTTTAACATACATGTGTTCGTTAAACAAGATTTATTCGAAAAAATTGCTGGATTAATGTAGAATTAAAGCTTAGTATGATATAATTATTTTAATGAAAATTTACTATTTTAGATATATTTTAGCTTAGATTGATCAAAAAAATTATAAAAAGCAGCCGAGGAGTTGACTTAGATGAGAATTTTAGTTGCAGGTGGAGCTGGCTTTATTGGTAGTAACTTTATTCGCTATCAGCTGGAAAAATATGATGACCAGATTATCAATGTTGATAAATTAACTTATGCTGGCAATCTAGATAACTTAAAAGATGTAGAGGCCAATCCTAACTATCAGTTTAAACAGCTGGATATTTGTGACATAAAAAAAATCGATCAGCTTATGCACCGAGGAGTAGATTATATAGTTAATTTTGCAGCTGAATCGCATGTTGACCGCAGTCTAGAAGATCCTTCAGTTTTTGTAAAAACTAATGTTGGGGGTACTCAAAATTTACTTGATCTAGCCCTAAAATTTGGAGTTAAAAACTTTGTTCAGATCTCTACTGATGAGGTTTACGGCAGCCTTGATGAAAAAGGAAAATTTACAGAAAATAGTCTTTTAAATCCCTCCAGCCCTTATGCTGCTTCTAAGGCAGCTGCTGATCTTTTAGTCAAATCATACTTTAAAACTTATGATCTGCCTGTTAATATCACCCGCTGTACAAATAATTTTGGTCCTTATCAGTATCCTGAAAAACTAATTCCATTGTTTATAATTAATGCTCTAAAGAATAAGAAGCTGCCTCTTTATGGGGATGGCAGCAATATTAGAGACTGGATTTATGTTAAGGATCACTGTCGGGCTGTAGACTTAGTAATGCGCCGAGCTAAAAAAGGAGAAATCTATAATATTGGGGCAGATAATCCAAAAAGCAATCTGGAAGTTACTAAAAGAATACTCTCTTTCTTATCTAAATCAGAACTACTAATTAAACATGTAGAAGACCGTAGAGGACATGATTACCGCTATGCAGTTGACAGTGCTAAGCTTAAAAGAGAATTGGGCTGGAAAGCAGAATATGATTTTGAGAGGTCGCTGCAGATTACTTTGAATTGGTACTTAGATCATAAAGAGTGGTGGCAGAAGCTGATTTAAGTTAAAAAAATACAGATTTTAAATATTATCCATCTTTTGCGATTAACTCCTTGTTATTTAGCTTGATTAATAATATAATTAATTAAGAACATTAGTTAAAAACAATATCTTCAAAATTTTATTTTATAGACTATGAGAGGGTGTATTTATGCATATTGAAAGTCTTGAATATTTTCAAGAGATAGCCAAAATAAAAAGCATTTCTAAAGTAGCAAATAATTCTCATATATCTCAGCCTGCTTTAAGTCAGCAGATACAGAAATTGGAAGATTCACTGGGGGAAAGACTTTTCATCCGCAGCAACCGAGGAGTTAAATTAACAAAATCTGGAGAGATAGTATTAAAATATGCAGATAATATAATTCGAACTTATAATAAAATGCTCTCTGATTTAAATGAGCAGGAAAGCAGAGAAATCAAAATAGAAGGTGAACATACAATTGCCACTTACTGTCTTCCCTGTGCCATTTTAAATATGCAGTTTAAGTTTCCAAATCATAAATATAATCTGGTTTCTGCTTCTTCAGATAAAATTGAGCAGGATGTTTTAAGTGATATCTGCGAAATTGGTTTTACAACTCACCCAGCTCAGGCAGAGAATTTGCATTCAGAGGAAGTAATTAACGAAAAGGTAGTTTTGATTTCTCCACCCGCTTTTGATCTGCCGGAAAAAGTTGAACTGCAAGAGGTTTTAGATTATAAATTTGTGATTTTAAAAGAGGACTGCATAATCAAAGAGAATTTCAAGGATGCTCTAGCAGATTTGGGAAGTAATTTTTCCGAAATAGAGGTGATTTCTCAGCTTGATTCTACAGAGGCTATTAAGACTCTGGTGCGCAAAGGTTATGGTGCTGCTTTTGTTCCATATAATGCGGTTAGAGACGAATTTAGCGCCAAAGAAATTAATGTCTCCAGAATTACTGATTATGATTTAGATTATGATATTTATATGATTAATAAAAAAGCTGAATTTCTGACAGAAAATGTAAAAGAATTTATAGCCAATTTTAAAAAACTGGGCAAACATATTTGTTATTAAAGGATCGGAGTAATTTTTAATGCGACAAATAGCTTTTAATAAAGTTTATTTAACTGGAAAAGAAAAATATTATATAAATGATGCACTTTCAAGAGGGAGCTTGAGTGGTGATGGTTTTTATACTCAGAAAGTGAGTGAGTTTTTAGAAGAAAAATTTGCATTAAATAGGGTTTTAATGACCACTTCAGCTACCCATGCTCTGGAAATGGCAGCTCAGCTAATTGAGTTAAAAGAAGGGGATGAAGTCATTATGCCTTCTTTTACTTTTAGCTCTACAGCAAATGCAGTGCTTAAAGAAGGAGCCAGTCCTGTTTTTGCAGAAATTAAGTCTGATACCTTTAATCTTGATCCAACTGATTTTGAAGCTAAAATTACCACTAGAACAAAAGCTGTTATTCCTGTTCACTATGCCGGGGTCAGCTGTGAGATGGATCAGATTAAGGAAATTGCAGCTGAAAATGATTTATTCATTATAGAAGATGCTGCCCATGCTGTTAATAGTTTTTATAAAGAGCAGGCAGCAGGCAGCCTGGGTGATTTTGGCTGCTACAGCTTTCACGGCAGCAAAAATTTTGTCAGTGGTGAAGGTGGAGCCTTGATTATTAATTCAAAGCAGCCGAAAATAATTGAGAGGGCAGAAATTATAAGAGAAAAGGGAACCAATCGCTCCCGCTTTCTGCGGGGAGAAATCGATAAATATGACTGGGTTGGAGAAGGTTCAAGTTATCTTCCTTCAGATATTTTGATGGCTCTTTTATTTGCTCAGCTGGAAGAGCTGGATAAAATCACTTTAGAAAGAAAAAAAATATTTGATTATTATAATCAGCATTTAAAAGAATTTTTAACTGAAGATTTTTTGGAGATGATTTCATCTGTACCTGCAGCTAGGCAGAGTAATTATCACATATATTATTTGAAATTTAGGAGTCAAAAGATAAGAGATTTTGTTCTGCAGAAGCTCAGAGAAAATGGAGTTGAAGCAACCTTTCATTTTCAGCCGCTGCATGCTTCACCAATGGGAAGAAAAATCGGCTATCATAAAAAAGATCTGGAGAATACAAATAAAATTGCAGCCAGACTGCTTCGACTTCCTATTTACCCTGATTTATCTTCAGCAGATTTAGAATATATTACTGCAGCTTTAAGAGGTATATTTAAAAAAATAAAGCAGGCAGGAGTGTAGAGTATGGGTGATTTAATTTCAATTGTAGTACCGGTTTATAATGGCGAAAATTCTCTGGAAGAACTTTATTCGGCTCTAAAAAAAACAGCCTCTGCCAATAATTTTAAAATTGAGCTTATTTTTGTTGATGATAATAGTTCAGATAAGAGTTATAATCAGATTTTAGAACTGCACAATCAGGACAGCAGAGTAAAAGGCATTCGTCTGGCCCAAAATTTTGGTCAGCAGAATGCTATTTTTTGCGGCTTTAATTATGCTGCTGGAGATTATATTATTACAATGGATGATGATCTGCAGCATCAGCCTCAGGATATAGTTGGACTCTACCAAAAGATTAAAGAAGGTTTTGATGTTGTTTATGCCATTCCCAAAGGCAGAAAATATAGTTTTTACCGAAGGCTTGGTTCAAAACTAACTAATCGATTATTTAATTTGATAACTTCAAAACCTAAAAATATCAGAGTCAGCAGTTTTAGAATTATCAGCCGGGAAATGATGGGAAAAATCACTGCAGCTGATAAATCATTTATTTATATTTCGGCTGTAATACTCAGAGAAAAACCTGAAATAGCAAATATTTATACTAAACAGCAGCAGAGAAAATATGGTGAATCAAATTATAATTTTTTAAAACTTTTAAAGTTATTTCTAAAACTTTATCTATATTACGGCAGATTACCTTTATTAAAATATTTACGCTCAGATAAAGAGCAGTACATAATTGCAGAAAGTACTTTCAAAAATAATAAAAGCTAATTAGAAAGAGGAATATACTATGAGACTTTTAATTCTGGGTGGAGGCAGTGGTCAGCTCAGTTTAATAAAAAAAGCAAAAGAAATGGGATATCAGGTTGTAATTTCAGATTATTATTCTGATGCTCCCGGTAAAAAAATAGCTGATTTTGCATCTGATAGCAGCACTTTTGATTACAAAGCTAATCTTAAAACTGCCAGGAAATACAGAGTAGATGGAGTACTGACTTCTGGAACAGATCAGCCTGTTTATACAGCAGCTCAGGTGGCAGAAAGGCTGAATTTAAATCAATATATTTCAGTTGAAACAGCAGAGGCCGTAACTAACAAAAAGGTAATGAAAAATAAATTTTCAGCAGCAGAAATTCCAACAGTTAAATATAAAATTTTGCCCCAAAATTTTTCTGAGCAGGATTTAAATGATTTCAAAAGACCTTTAGTGGTTAAACCGCTGGACAGCCAGGGTCAGCGGGGTGTTTTTAAATTAGATTCTACTGCTCAGATTAGAGAAAAATTTAACGAAGTTTTAAGCTTTTCTAGAGAAAATGAAATCTTAGTGGAGGAATATTATAAATCAGACGAAATTACTGTCAGCGGCTGGGTCATAGATGGCAGATCAAAGCTCTTAACAGTAACAGATAGACTGCGTTTTGAGGAAGATATGCATATTGGTATCTGTTCATCTCACTTTTTCCCATCTAAATATTTGAAAGAATATAGAGAACAGATTGAAAAGCTGAGCCAAAAAATTATTGATGAATTTGCTATTGAAAATGGTCCTATCTATTTTCAGTTTTTAATAGGTGAAAAAGGAATTAAGGTTAATGAAATAGCCTGCAGAATAGGTGGAGCTTATGAAGGAGATTTTATGCCTCAGCTGACAGGTGTTGATATTTTAAAAATGATGGTGCAGCTGGCTGCCGGGGAAAAAATTGACAGCTCAGCTTTAAATAGTTATTCTTTAGAGGATAATTTGAAATATCTTTCTTCTCAGCTTTTCTTTGCTGAACCAGGAAAGATTATTGAGCGCACATCCAGTTCAGAACTTTTAAAATTAACTGGTGTTTTAAAAGCAGGATTTAATTATCAGCCGGGAGAAAGAATACCAAATATTGAGAATGCTACTGCCAGAGCTGGTTATTTTATAGCTGCTGCAGATAATAAAAAAGATCTGAGGCAGAGAGTAACAGCTGTTTATGATAATTTAAAAATTAGAGATCAAAATGGCAAAAACCTTGTTTTAAGAGAAATTGGAGAAAATTTTTAAATAGTTGAGCCAGGAGTGTAATAATGAAAAAATATATTTTGATTATTGTAATGTTGTTTTTAATTATTTTTTTAGCATCAGCTTGTAGTATTCAAGATTATGCAGCTGATCAAACAAAACTTACTATTGCTGAACAGTACGGCCTGGCCTATGCACCCGTACAGCTGATCAAAGAGCTCAGCCTGTTAGAAAAGGCAGATCCTTCTTTAGAAGTTGAATGGAAACAGCTCAGCAATACTACAGCTATTAGAGAAGCAGTGCTGGCTGGAGAAGTTGATATTGCTTTTATGGCAATACCACCCTTTTTGATTGCCCGAGATAAAGGGATGAAGTGGAAAATAATTTCCGGACTATCTGAAAGTCCGCTTGGATTAATGACCAATCGAAAATATATTAATTCTCTGGCAGATTTTAAAGCTGAAGATAGAATTGCTCTGCCGCAGCCGGGGAGTATACAGCATATTTTACTATCTATGGCAGTAGAGAGAGATTTTGCAGAGGTAAATAAATTTGACGATCAGCTTTTAACAATGAATCATCCTGATGCAATGAATGCTCTGCTTGCCGGCAGGGAAGTGAGTGCCCACTTTGCTTCTCCCCCTTATTTGTTTTTAGAAAGTAAAG
The DNA here is from genome assembly GCA_041694515.1 of Halanaerobium sp. Taxonomy (GTDB): domain Bacteria; phylum Bacillota; class Halanaerobiia; order Halanaerobiales; family Halanaerobiaceae; genus Halanaerobium. The sequence continues at coordinate 17,965 of JASMSZ010000017.1, read as the reverse complement.
AAAAGGGGATTAAAAAGATTTTAAGTGGAAAAGAAGCTTTTGGAGGCGAATTTACTTTTATTGTTGGAGTCAGTACAGAAGAATTTTACCAGCAGCAGTCTAAAAATTATAAAGTCTTTTTAGAAGCTCTAACTGAAGCTCTTAATTTTATTAATCAGCAGCCTCAAGCAGCAGATATTTTAGCAGATAATTACAATCTGACTGCAGCAGAAATGAAAGAATATTTAAACTGGCCTGGAATGGAGTTTACCTCTAAAATTAAGGGGTTGGAAGAATTTTTAGCCTTTATGACAGCTGAAGGATATTTAAAAGAAAATAATTATCAGCGCTCTGAACTAATTTTTACCGAAGAGTTAGTGACAGAAAAAAAGGAAACTGTTTTAGAGGGGGCAGAACAGGATGGAAAATAAATATCGGCAGCGTCTAGTTTGGGTTACAGTCCTGGCTCTTTTCTGGCAGCTGACAGCCTGGAGCGGTTTATTTTCTGATCTAATATTTCCCGGACTGGATCAAATCTTTCTGGCATTACTTAAATCATTAAAAGATGGAACTTTGGTCAAACAGATTGCTTTTTCTCTTTCAATTATTATTCAGGGTTTAATTATTGCTGCGGCTGCTGCTTTAATTTTAGCACTGACAGCTTATTTTTCTAAATATGCTGATGGATTAATTGATACTTTAACAGCTCTGGCTCATCCACTGCCGGGAATTGCACTGATGCCTTTAATATTAATCTGGTTTGGCTCTGGTAAAACTGCAATTTTGATTGTGATAATTCACTCAGTTTTATGGCCCTTAATTTTAAACTTGAGTACAGGATTTAATTCTATACCGGATATTTACACTCTAATTGCCAAAAATTATCGCTTAAATAAATTAGAATTTATGTTTAAAATATTAATTCCAGCTTCATTTCCCTACTTTATTTCTGGTTTAAAAATAGCATGGGCCAGGTCCTGGCGGGCTTTAATCAGTGCAGAAATGCTTTTTGGAGCTATAAATAGTCTGGGAGGACTGGGCTGGTATATTTTTCAAAAGAGAGTTTTTTTTGATCTCCCTGGTGTTTTTGCAGGAATAATTGTAATTATTTTTATTGGAGTTACAGTTGAGGATTTTATATTCAAGAAATTAGAAACAAATACAGTTCGGAAATGGGGCATGTTAAAATGAGCTTCTATTTAGAACTTAAAAATATAGCTAAGAGTTTTAACACAGAAAAAGGGAAGAAGATAGCTTTAAAAGATATTAATCTACAAATTAAAAAAAATGAGTTTTTGACAATTTTAGGACCTTCCGGCTGTGGTAAGTCAACTCTGCTTAAAATTATTGCCGGATTTATTAAATCAGAAAAGGGAAAACTTCTTAAAAATGAGCAGCTGATTGAAGATTCTGGTCTAGATCGTATTATGCTTTTTCAGGAATTTGAACAGCTTTTTTCCTGGCAGACGGTAATTGATAATATCAGTTTTGCGGTTAAGGCTTCTGCTAAAAATAAAAATATAAAACTAACTAAAAGACAGATTAAAGAAAAGTCATTAAAATATTTAAATGAAGTTAAGCTTAAAAGTTATCAGGATTATTATCCACATCAGCTATCTGGTGGGATGAAGCAGCGGGTGGCGCTGGCAAGAACTCTGGCTGCAGAGGGAGAGATAATGCTGATGGATGAGCCTTTTGGTAGTGTAGACAGTCAGACAAGACAGGAACTGCAGCAGCTTTTAGCTCAGCTCTGGCAGGAAGAAGATAAGACAATTATCTTTGTGACTCATGATATCAGAGAGGCAGTTTTTCTTTCGGAAAGGATAGTACTCATGAAAAATGAACCTGGAGAGATTATAGAACTGGTGGATAATAAGCTGCCCCATCCTCGAAAACGCAGCAGCAGAGAATTTAATCAGCTTTTTGAACAGCTTCAGACCCGGCTGCAGAATTAACCTTATAAATTTTAACCGACCAATCTTTTTGACCTATTTTTCTAACAATTCTCATTCCATAAGTAGAGCTGCTAAATATTTTAATCAGCTTTGTTTTCTGTTTTAAAAACTGCTGCATCTCAGAATAATAGGGATAAAGATTACCATAAAGGATATTCCAGCTGGGACGGCTGTTATAAATAAAATCCATTTCTTCAGGATAAATTATATATTCGATTTTATTTTTGTTAATATAGTCAGCAAAGGAGAGTTTGTTTTCCTCCAAATATTCCAGATTCCTATAATCATAAAGGCTTCCATTTTCAAAATAGTAATCAGTATTTAAATTAGCTAAAACCCGAGCTTCCTGCGGTACTACTTCTGCAATCTGATGCAGATAATCCTGATAATTATAATGGCTGTCCTTAATTATTGTGAAACCAGTGTTCAGCAATAAAATTATTATTAAAATCAATACTAGTGATCCCCTAAATTTGGGATTTAAATTTTTTATCATATTTATAAATATGAGATAGGCAGCAGGTAAAATAAAAATAATTGAGGTCTGGTTGTATCTGCCTATTATTAAATACCCAAGATTAAGACCCAGCAGAGTCAAAAGTAAATAAATATTAATTCTATCTTTTTTAAATCTGCTAAAAATAGATTTTATTATTGAAACTGTAATTACTGCAGTAAAAAATATAAGTTGAAATTTTATTGGAGGAATATAATAAGTACCACTGACTCTATAAAATAATTTTAGATAAAATGCTTTTAGATTTTCTAGTTTGATTAAAAAAGAATCTAAAACCCCCAGTCGGGCACCATAACTGCTGTAATTACTAATAAAATTAGGATCAAATTGAAAACTTAAATAAATAAATAACAGAGCAGTTAGAGTCAGGGCTGCTCCAAAGCTGAGATAATTTTTAAATGTAGTTTTTTGATTAAAAATTAAATTCCAGCTGTAGATTAAGATTAAAGGCATTGAAATAATAAAGGCATTAGGATGAAAACCAATTGCTAATCCCAGAATAAGTCCCAAAATAAAATCTTTTTGGACTGAATGACCTGATTTTAAATAATAATTATCAGCATTTTTAGAATCAATATTTTTTAAAAAATAATAAAATACTGAGAGGAAGAATAGAACTAAAATAATTTCCTGACGGGCCAGATGAGAGCTGTAAATAAAATGAATGTCAGCAGCCAGAATTATTAAAGCAGACAGACTTAACTTCTTTGAATTTGTAATTAAAAATGATATTTTATAAAAGATATAAAGGCTGACACTTCCTGCCACTAGAGAAATCAAGCGAAATGTAAAAATTTGATAGTCAAAAAGCTTGATAAAGATAATCTGCAGCAGATGAAAGAAGATTTTAACTGCATGAGGATGACGGGGCAGCAGATCAAAGAAGGATTCAGTGCTCGCTAAATTTTCAGTCTGCATAATTTGTCTTGAAAGCCCGCTCAACCAAGCTTCATCAGAATGTATAAAAGGAAAATTAGTCAGAAAAAATATATTTATTATAAAAAAAAGTAGAATTAAATGAGATGCTTTAATTTTATTAAACTTATTTTTTATTGAATTATACATATACATACAAAGATGCTCCTTAATATTATTTTAATCCAGCTCACGCCCATTATATCATATCTGTTTATTTTTTTTAAAACTTTTGAGTTAATCAGCAGCAGTTGTTAAGTATTTTAGCGGGCAAGAGCAGTCCACATTTGATAATTGAATGCACTATTAGTAAATGTTATAACCATAAACGGCTAATATGTTTTATAATATTAATAGAGATTGTTCCAATTTTAACAATATAAATTTGGAGGTGGAAAAATGAAAAAAACAGCAAAGTTATTATTGCTTTTATTAACTTTTGCGATTATTCTCACAGGCTGTGAAGCAGATATTTCTGTTCCTGGTGAAGTGGGTCAGGATATAATTACAGCAGATGAAGCCCTTAAAATGATTGAGGAAGGGGAGGTAGTTGTAGTTGATGCACAGCAATCTGGTGATTTTGAAGATCAGCATCTTGATGGTGCAGTAAATATTGCCAGAAATGATATTACAACTTTTGGTCCTTTTCCAAATATGCTAGCAGATGCTTCTAAAGTTGAGTCTTCTTTAGGAGAAAATGGCATTTCAAATCAGACAAAGGTATTAATTTATGATAATAACAATAATATGGATGCAGCCCGCTTGTGGTGGACAATGCTGGTCTACGGACATGATACTGCTAATATGAAGGTGATCAGTGGTGGTTTGAATGCTCTGAAAGAAGCTGGAGCTAATTTTGTATCAGGAGATTACGAGGTTGAAGCTGTAGAATACAAAGCAGCAGAAAAAAATGAAGAACTAATTGCTGCTAAAGAAGAAGTTCTGGCTGAGGTTAATAATCCCAGTGAAAATGTTGAAATTTTAGATGTTCGAACAGCAGCGGAAGTAAACAAAGGGATTATTCCGGGAGCTATTCATATTAATTATGTAAATAATAATAAGGATAATGGAGAATTTTATCCACCAAGTTATATTCAGAGATATTATCCTGATAATGGTATAACACCAGACGAAGAAGTTATTATGTACTGTCAGACTTCAATTAGAGCAGCTCAGAGTTTTATAGCCTTACATAATGCCGGCTATAGAGATCTAAAGCTTTATGATGGTGCCTGGATTGAATGGTCATCAGATAGTTCAACACCTAAGGCAGTGCCTACTGGTGCACCTGCTAAACCAAGTGCTCAGGATGGCTCTTAGTAAAATTGTTTTTAATTAAATGTATATAATGAAAGTTCTTAACAATAAGTTGAGAACTTTTATTTAAGAAGGTTTGTGAAATATATTTTAATGTATTGTATTTTCACAATTTAGTTAGATTTAACGTAACGAATAAAAAATTAGGAGGAATACGAATGAAAAAAAGAAGAATTTTATTATCAATGGCACTAGTTGTTATGGCCCTGCTGGTAGTTTCAACATCAGCATTTGCAGTATCTGATGCAGTAGAAGATGCAGTTAATGGTTATTTTGAAAACCTTCCTGAAGACAACGGTATGATTGGTGAAAAAGATTTTGTAGAAAAAGTTAAGGCCGGAGAAGATCTCTTTATTTTAGATATCAGACAGCCTGATGTTTATAATGAAGGTCACGTCAAAGGTGCAGTTAATATACCCTGGGGCCCAGAAGCTATTCCAGCTGCTTTAGATAAGTTACCTGGAGATAAAACAATTTATGTTTACTGCTATACAGCTCAGACTGCCAATCAGACAGTTGCTTTATTAAATTTTGCTGGTTTTGAGGCTAAGTCAGTTAGATTTGGCTGGAACTTAGGTATTTCAAGAGTTGCAGGTTATGAAGAAATAGTTGAAACTGAAGCACATCAACTTGGTGGAGTTACAGATTATAAAATTAATGCGAATCTTAAAGCTGCAGTTGAAGATTACTATGCAGGTTTAGCTGATGTTAGTGATACAATGTATAAAAACTATAAGATTGCTGAAGATATGTTAAAAATGGCTGTAGATTCTGGTGCAGATATGATGATAGTGTCAATCAGACAGCCTAAAGATTTTGCTGAAGGTCACATCAAAGGAGCAGTTAATATTCCCTGGGGTGCTGGTATGCAGCAGTATTTTGGACAGCTGCCGCAGGATAAGAAGATAGTTGTTTACTGCTACACAGGTCAAACAGCAGGTCAGGCAGTAGCAGGTTTAAGAATGTTAGACTATGATGCTGTATCACTTAATGGTGGTATGGGTACTTCTGCTAATGAGCCTTATGGATGGTCTAACAAAGGTTATGAAGTAGTAAAGTAAGTAGTGCAGTAAATTGAAATTAAAAAACTAAATATCTGATAAAATAAAATTTATAGATATTAAAAAGGAGCCCCTCGGGGCTCCTTTATGTTTTTTGTACATATATTTATAGATTATTTTAAAGCCAATTATATTTTCTTAAGATTTTGATCAAATTTACACTCTAGTTAAAGATCTTAAATTTAATCAATTTGGCTGTGGATGATATCCATAATTTCATTTTTGACTTCAAAATAATCTTCATTATAAATTACTTCTTTAGTACCCTTTTCAAAAATTTGATTAGTAAAATCAACATTAAAGATCTTTATAATTTCACCCGGCTGTTTGGACATCACGACAACTCTATTAGCCAACAAAAGTGCTTCATCCACATCATGGGTGATAAAAAAGATGGTGGTATTGTTTTCTTTCCAGATATTGCGAATTAAGTTCTGCATATTTTCTCTGGTTAAAGCATCCAGAGCTCCAAATGGTTCATCCATTAGAACTACCTGAGGATAATTTGCTAGTACTCGAGCGATAGCTACCCGCTGTTTCATACCTCCGGATAATTCAAAGGTGTAGTTTTCTCCAAAACCGCTTAAATTAACTTCATCTAAGAAAAAATCTCGGATTTCTTTAATTTCAGCTTTAGGTAAATCCCGCATTTTTGGTCCGAATTCTACATTTTCATTAACTGTCATCCAGGGGTATAGAGTGGGAGATTGAAAAACAACTCCCCGATGCCAGTCAGGTCCATCAACTTCTTTTCCCTGCATTAAAACTCTACCGGCAGTAGGTTTTACATAACCAGCAATACATTTAAGCAGTGAACTTTTACCACAGCCGGAAGGTCCTAAAACACAGATGAACTCTCCCTTATTAATTTCTAAGCTGATATTTTTTAGAGCCAGAGTAGAGTTAATACTTTCCCCATACTCCAGACTCATATTTTCAATTTTAATTAAGCTTTCTTTATTTGATTGAGCAGACATACAAGATATCCTTTCCTGGTTAACTATATATATAATTGAAAATTACTTCTTTAATTATTCTGATCATTTTTTAAAGATATTTTTATATATTCTGGATTAACATATTTATTAAAATCTGCTTGAGAAGGAGATTCTTCTATAGAGCCCTGCCGCTGCAGAAAATCAGAAGTATCTTTCATCACTTTAGCAAAGCTGCCAGGCTGATCAGCAGTGCCAAAGAAATCTTGACTTAAAAGTTCTTCTCTAGTTTTCCAGGTGGTGCCGCGCATCTGGTGGAGAGCGACTTCGGTTTCAATTCCAAGTTCATTACCAGCAATTTCAGCTGCTTTTTTCGGATTATTTCTATAAATGTCACCGGCTTCACTTAAAGCAGAAATGAAATCAGCAACTAATTCGGGATATTTCTCTGAGAACTTCTTACGAACAACCTCTACATTGGCAGTTATATACCCTTTTTCAGCCATTTCGCTGCTGTCAGTTAAAGTATAACCGCTTTTTAAAAGCTGGGCTAGGGTTGGCTGCCAGGTATAAGCTGCCTGAACATCACCGCGCTCCCAGGCTGCTACAATCTCGGCAGTCTGCATATCTAAAAGCTGAACATCTTTTTCAATACCTGCTTCTTTTAAAACATTTAAAAGAACATAATGGGAGGTAGAAGCAAAAGGGACTGCAATTCTTTTTCCAACTAGATCTTCAACTTTTTCAATCCCAGAACCATTTTTGACTGCCAGAGCTTCATTTTCTCCCAAAACTTCATGAATCCAGACTAATTCAACATTAAGTTCACGTGCTAGAGCAGTAATAGCATTGGTGTTTCCCATAGTTGCAAAATCAATACTGCCGGAAGCTAAAGCCTGGTTGGCCTCTACACCTGAGTCAAAAATTCTGGTATTAACTTTAATTCCACGTTCGGTAAAATATTTATCAAAAAAACCTTCTGCAATTGCAATAGTTTCATCATTTGGAACCCTTAAAATCCCAAAATTAATCTCTTCTGGCAGTTCTTCTTCAGCAGCTGTATTTTTAACTTTTGTACCTTCATTTTGAGCCTGATCATTACTACAGGCAGTTAAAGTTAAAGCAAGAGCTGTGATTAAGAAAATAAGCATTATTTTTTTAAAATATTTATTTTTCATTGTCTTTCCCTCCAGATTTGTGATAGTAATGTAAAATCTAATAGTTTTAAAATTTATCTTACAATATTTTAATATATTTCAAACAATTTAGTTAAACATGACCCTTCCAAAAAATAATTTTTCTTTCTAGAAATCTTAAACCAGCATCAATTATCACACCTGTAATTCCCATAATTATAATTCCAACAAAGATTACATCACTTTTCAAAAAATTAGATGCATCTAAAACCATCCAGCCTATTCCTGATGTTGCGGCAACCATTTCTGAGGAAACAAGTGTTGTATAGGCAACACCAAAGGCGGTTCTAATTCCAGTAAAAATTTCAGGTAGAGAAGCAGGGAGTACAATCTTAAAAAAAACATCCTTTTGAGCTGCTCCCAGTGAGCGTGCACTTAAGACAAAGTCCTGATTTAACTTCCGGACTGCAGAAACACAGGCAATATAAATAGGAGCAAAGCCAGCTAAAAATAAGAGAATCTGTTTGGAGGTATCATCGATTCCAAACCAGAGCACTAGAAGTGTATAATAAGCTAGTGGTGGCAGGGGGCGATAAAATTCTACAACAGAATCAATTACTGCTTCAACTTTGTCAAAATAACCGCTTAATAAGCCAAGAGGAACAGCAGTAAAGATGGCAAAGAAAAGCGCCACAAATAAACGTTTAAAACTGGCTCCTAAATGAAGCCAGAGAGGAACTCCATTATAACCATTTTCTAGAATTCTTAAAAATGCATTCCAGACCCTTGCTGGTCCAGGCAGCAGGGTAGGGGTAAAGATACCTAACTTAGTAACTATATACCAGGTAAGAAAAATAGTAGCCCAGGTTATAAAAGTGAGGGCTTTTTCTGTTTTAGTTTTTTTATTTTTTCCGGATTCGCGGCTAATTTTTGGATTATTTGCTGCTGGTTTTTCTTTTTGTTTATTGTTTTTCTTTTTGTTTAAAACCATTTCTTTACACGTCCTCATAATCCTCACTATCTTTTTGAACATAAGTCATATACTAACATCAAAGATATCATATTTGCAGTAAATTATCAATTTTAAAAGTGCTGATAAATGATTAAAAAGACCACCAAGTTTAACCCTGATGGTCTAATTAAGGTACCTGGTACCGGGAAATTTAATCCAGGTACCCATAATCCAGGTACCAGGTACTTTTAATTTTTGATTTATAACTAGAATTAACCGAGTTGATTGAAAAAACTTCTCAAGTACCCGGTACCTATTATACCTATTAGCCTTTACTCAAAATTATACTCAGTTACAATTTTTTCGCGGTCAGTTGTCTGATCTAAAAAGTATTCGTAGCAGCAGATTCCTAAGAAAGAACCTGAGACATTGATTACATTATCAAAGCCCCTACCCTGCAGAGCTAAAACAGCATTATAACTTCTCTGACCTGAGCGGCAGTGTAGGTATACCGGCTGGTCTTTAGGAATTTCATCAGTTCTTTCTCTTAATTCACTTAAAGGAATATTGATAGAATTAACCAAATGGCCGGCTTCATATTCATCCTCTTCGCGAACATCTACAATAAAGGCATCATTTTCTACTAATTCTCTAACCTTTGTTACTGGAACCTGATTGTAGCGGTTGTTGATTAAGTTTGTAGCAACAAGGCTTGCCTGGTTAACAGCATTTCTGGGAGTAGAGAAGAGAGGAGCATAAGCTAACTCTGATTCTGTTAAATCTTCTACAGTTGCATCCATTAAAATAGCTGTTGCCATTACATCAATTCTTTTATCTACATTACCTTTCCCAATTGCCTGAGCACCAAGAATTTTTCCTGTTGGTACCTCATAAATCAATTTAAAATGTAAAGGATTAGCATCCGGCATTAAGCTTACTTTGTCTGTTGGAATTACATAAACAAAGTCATAAGAAATACCAGCATCTTTTAGCTGCTTTTCGTTGAGTCCAGTTGCAGCTGCATTGTAATCAAAAGCTCTAATTACAGAAGTTCCGATAACTCCATTATTTTTATTAGGAATATTATACATGTGGTTGGCTGCTGCTCTGGCCTGTCTCTGAGCAGGTCCGGCAAGTGGTAATCTTGTTTTAGAGCGGGCGATTTTAGAATAAACTTCAATTACATCTCCCACAGCATAAATATCTGGATCACTTGTTACATAATTGTGATTTACCTCGATCCCACCTGTTTCTCCAATTTTAAGACCGGCATCTTCTGCAAGTTTGGTTTCTGGACTGACTCCAATTGCTAAAACAACAGCTTCAGCATCAATTTTTTTACCAGATTTTAAGACTACATGGTCATCATTTACTTCAGATAAAGGATCAGATAAAACCACATTTACTCCATTATCATAGAGTTCTTTTTGAATAATCTGTGCCATATCAAAGTCAAAAGGATTTAAGACCTGATCCATAGCTTCTACTAAAGCTACATTTTTATCAGAGTGAATAAAGTTTTCAGCAATTTCAACACCGATATAGCCGGCACCAATTACTGCTACATTTTCTACATTGTTTTTCTTAACATACTGATTTAATTTATCAATATCATCAACATTTCTAATAGTAAATACATTTTCGTTATTGACTCCCTTAATACTCTGAGGACGAATTGGATTTGCACCAGGAGAGAGCATTAACTTATCATATTTTTCTGTGTATGTTTCACCAGTTTCTAAATTTTTAATTTCTATTGTTTTTTCATATCTATTGATTCTAGTAACTTCACTATTAACACGAGCATCAATATTATACTGTTCGGCAAATTTGGAAGGACACATTAGTACTAAGTCATCACAGTCTCTAACAATTCCACTTAAATGATAAGGTAAGGAGCAGTTAGAAAAAGAAACATGTGAACCTCTTTCAAACATAATAACTTCTGCGTCTTCATCAAGTCTTCTTACTCTAGCAGCTGTACCTGCACCACCAGCTACTCCCCCAACAACTAAAATTCTTCTACTCATCTTATATTCCTCCTGTAAATTTTATATTATAAATCATCCTCTCAACAAAAATAATGGTTGAGAGGGAATGTTACTTACTAAATTAAAATACTTTTTCACTGAACTTATTACTAATTATTCCGCCAATAATCATAAAGATTAAGAATACCCAGCCTGATAAAGAAAAGTTAGAGATAGGAGTAAATAATGCTCCAACATTACATCCCTGAGCGAGACGAGTACCAAAACCCATTGTTAACCCACCAAGTGAATACATTGCCGCTTGTTTTTTGCTGATCTGCAGCTCACTTTTAAAGGATTCCATAAATTTACCTGCAGTTAAAAGATAAATAATTGCTCCAATTAAAATACCAAAGTTCTGGACAGAAGTTTGGTGTTCAAAAAATGGAGTTGCAAAATTTTGAGCTGACAAATGAGTGAATTCTGCAATAGCTTCAGCAGAGATACCAAATATCATTAATATTTTACCAAACCAGATACCATAGGCTTGAGAAATTCCCCAGCCATACCCTGTTACTCCCAGCATAACTGTAACAATTACAGCTAATGCTATAGCACCCTGTTTTAAGGTCCACGGTTTTTCGAAAAAGTGGTAATAAGTATCTTTACTAAATAATTTGAAATTCTTTAAATCCATGGGCTCTAAATTTTCCTGAACTCTTTCTATTTCTAAACCAGTGTATTTTCCTAATTTTTTTTGACGTTTTTCGTAATAATAGGATAAGAAGGTAAAGAACAGACAAATAGCACCTAAAAGAATTAAGGCACCTAGATAACCTTCAAACCCATCTCCCTGAAATAAGTCAGGCAGAAAAACACCGCCCATTGTTCTGTAGCCTATATAGGTGCTGAACCATGATTCCTGAACCCAATCAGCTGTGTACTGAACTGGAAAACCGATAAAAACTCCAAACATAAAGAAAATAAGAGTTGTAAACGCTCTTGGTAATGCCTGAGGTAGGTCAGTTAAAACTCCACTTGCACAGCAGACTGAAATAGACATACCGAAACCAAATAGAAAACCACCTAAGATTAAGCCTATATTAATGGGTTTAATCCAGAGATTGTAGCTGGCTGGATCTTTACTAAAGAGAAAAGCTGTAATTAGAACTGCTGTAATAAAAAACATAAATAACATAGTTCTCATTAATTTGGTTGAACCTGTTCTGTAAGCTCTATTTACACTCCCAGCAAAACCAGTATAAGCTCGTGCTAAAGCATATCCAAGGCCTGCTCCAGCTAATAATCTAAAAAATAAAAGATCTGTTTTCAGCCAGAATTTGGCTGCAGCTAAAATAATAATAATAGCTATAAACCCTAATGCTTTTTCAAATTTTTTCATAAAAAAATTCCCTCCTTATTTTTTGAATAGAAATAACTTTGTTCTAAAATTCGCAAAACAGAACAAAAAATTATAACAGAGATAAAAATAACTGCCAGGCTAAGTTATAATGTTATTTATAATATTATTCACAATCATCTACAATAATTATATACTATTTATTAACAATACTAAAATAATAATATCTTATGTAGGATAACTTTATTTTATAGACAAGTGATTTTGACTTTTTTAATTCTGAGTGTTATACCATGTCTAAAGATACCATATAGGGGTATATTAAGCTGGGCTGGCTGGGGTCTTTTTTTTTTTGTAAAAAATGATTTATATCATAGCTGACCTCCTGAAAAATAGTTATACTGGTGGTAGAAAGTAATCAGGGAGGTTGTTTGAGATGAAAAAGAAATTAAAAATAGTTGTTACATCAGGTGTTTTAATTGTAGTGGCCTGGTTAAGTAATTTATTAAATTTTGATCCACTAATTTTTAAGACAGCAATGGTGGCAGCAGCGATTGTTGCCGGTTATCAGGTAGCAGTCAGTGCCTATAATACTTTAAAGATGAAGGTGATCAGTATTAATTTGCTGGTAACAATAGCTGCTGTAGGAGCAGTGATTATAGGAGAATACTGGGAGGCAGCAGCTGTTACATTTTTGTTTGCCTTTGGTTCCTATTTAGAAAGCAGAACAGTAGGAAAGGCAAGAGATGCAATAAGAGATTTAATGGATCTGGCCCCCAATCTGGCTGCAGTTATCAGGGAGGGAGAAGAAAAGGAAATAGCTGCAGAAGAGGTAGAAATTGGGGAGAAAGTAATTGTGCGGCCGGGAGAAAAAATACCGGTTGATGGTACTGTAATTAAAGGTAAAAGTGAAGTTAATCAGTCAGCTATTACTGGGGAATCAGTACCGGTCAGCAAAGAAACAGGGGATGAAGTCTTCAGCGGCACTATAAATAAAAATGGCTATCTGGAAATTAAAACTGAAAAGGTTGGAGATGATACCACTTTTGGTAAAATAATAGAGCTGGTAGAAGAGGCTCAGGAAGAAAAAGCTCCTACTCAAAAACTGATGGAGCGTTTTTCTAAATATTATACACCGGGAATTATTCTGCTTTCAATTATTTCTTATTTTATCAGCGGCAGTGTCAGACTTTCTCTAACCCTGCTTGTTATTGGCTGTCCGGGAGCACTGGTTATCTCAACTCCGATTTCTATTGTGGCCGGAATCGGTAATGGAGCCAAAAATGGAATTTTGATCAAGGGAGGTGAATACTTAGAAAAATCAGGAGAAATCGATATGGTTGCCTTTGATAAAACAGGAACTCTAAGTAAGGGAGAAGCAGAAGTTGATCAGATAATAACTTTTGCTAAAAGTGAAGCTGAAGTTTTGAGACTGGCTGCAATCGCTGAATTTAATTCTGAACATCATCTGGCCCGGGCCATCAAAAAGAAAGCCGAAAAAACACTGGAAACAAAAATTAATTCTCCAATTAGTTTTGAGACTCATACCGGAAAAGGAATAACTGCTCAAATTGATGGTAAAGAAATTATGATTGGAAACAGCAGGTTATTTAAGGAACAGAGAATTGAGATTAAGCCAGAAATTGAAGAACAGAAAAACAGTCTGGAAGAACAGGGTAAAACAGTTGTAGTAATGGCAGAAAATAAACAGATTATAGCGCTGATTTCCATTGCAGATCGACCAAGAGAAAACGCCTATCAGATTGTAGAAAAATTAAAGCGGGTGGGTATCAAAAAAGTAGTAATGTTAACCGGAGATAATGAGAGGATAGCAAAATCGGCTGCTGATGAGCTGTATCTTGATGGTTATAAAGCCGAACTGCTGCCAGAAGATAAGGTGAAGGCAGTGGAGGAATATCAAAGAGAAGGATATAAAGTTGCAATGGTAGGAGATGGAATAAATGATACTCCATCCCTGGTAACAGCCGATATTGGAATTGCAATGGGAGCAGCCGGTACAGATGCTGCAATTGATACAGCAGATATTACTTTAATGGCAGATAACTTAAATAAACTACCATATGCAATTGGACTCAGCAAAGCAGCTAATAGAAATATAAAACAAAATGTTATTTTTGCTGTTTTAATTGTTTTCACACTGCTGGCAGGTGTTTTAGGTCAGAAAGTATTTCTGGCTTCGGGAATGCTGGTTCACGAGCTGAGTGTTTTAATCGTAATCTTTAATGCTATGCGTCTGTTAAAATATGATGTGGAATAAAAACTAGAAATTTAGATTGATTTTTAAAGAAAAAGTTAAAAATAAAATTTGGAGGTAGAAAAAAATGAAAAAAATTAAACTTTATTTAGAAGAACTGAATTGTCCGGATTGTGCAAATAAGATAGAACAGGTTTTAAATAAAACAGAAGGAGTCAAAAAAGCTGATGTTCATTATACCACCAGTAAGGCCAATGTAGAGTATGATCCTGATAAAATAGATATCGCTGGTTTAAAAAAAGCAGTAGCAAAAACAGGATATCAGGTAGAAAAGACTAAATAGATAATAAAGGGTATCTGTTTTCTCTTTTGAATTTGCTAAATTAAAAAAGCATTAACTGGAGAAAGCAGATATCCAAAATTTATAATTGAGGGTGATATTATGGATTCCTGTAGTCATGAGGCATGTGTGAGAAAGGTACCTATTTTTTCTGATCTGGATAATGAAAAAATATCTAAATTAAATAGTCTGGTCAAACAGAGAAAATTTAAAAATGGTGAACTAATTTATCTAGAAGGGGAAATAGGAAAAAATATTTATATTATTGAATCCGGACTGGTTAAACTATACAGAAGTAATGAAGAGGGAAATCAGTATATTTTAAGATTATTAAAAGAAGGTAATTTCTTTGGTGAGCTGGTATTATTTAAAGAAGAGCAGTTGAGCAGCAGTGCAGAAGCTGTGGGAGACAGCACAATCTGCATGATTCCCAAAGGTGAACTGGAAAAATTAATTAAATCATCACCAGAACTTGCTTATAAACTTTTATCAGCAATTACCAGCCGTTTAAATAAAACAGAAAATAAACTGCAGTCTCTGGCTCTGGAGGATGCAAAAGAAAAAACAATGCGTTTACTGCTGGAGCTGGCTAAGGAAAGTGGAATAAAAAAGGAGAATGGGATTTTAATAAATTTACCGCTGAGCCGGGATGGTCTGGCAAATTTGATCGGAACAACTCAGGAAACACTAAGCCGCAAATTATCAGAACTGCAGAAAGAAGAAATTATTTCACTGCAGGGACAGAAAAAGATTTTAATAAAGAGTGATTAAAATAAAAGTTAAATTGAATAATTAATTTTTTAGATGCTTTCTTATTTTAGGGGAAGTATCTTTTTTTTGACACAATTAATCCTGAGTGATATACTATATTTAAGATACCAGATAGAGGTATATAGTATATTAATGAGGAGTTTTTATTATGAGTAAAGATAATAAAATTAAAAAGCGTTATGATCGAATTGCTCCGGTTTACGATTCTTTAGAACTGTTTATGGAAAAGGGAAAGATGGGAGATTGGCGTCAGAATCTCTGGCAGAAGGTGAGTAAAAAAATTGACCAATCTGAATTGAACAGGAGTGAGATCAAATTACTGGAAGCCGGTGTCGGCAGCGGCAAGAATATTGAGTATTATCTGGATGATCTTGAAATTTATGCCATAGATTTCAGTCCTAAAATGATTAAAGAAGCAGAGAAAAAGGCTGAAAAATATAATAAAGAAGTAAATTTGCTGGAAATGGATATTCAGGATCTGAATTTTGAAGATAATTATTTTGATCTGATTGTTACCAGCTGTGTATTCTGCTCGGTACCTGATCCGATAAAAGGTCTAGAAGAATTAAAACGAGTGCTCAAAGAAGACGGCAGGATAATTATGCTGGAGCATATGCGCAGCCAGAATGAAATTGTAGGCAAAATGATGGATTGGGTTAACTGGGTCAGCCTCTACACCTGGGGGGCAAATATTAATCGTAGAACAATAGAGAATATAGAAAAAGCCGGCCTTGAGCTGGTTGAGGTTAATAAGCTGATGTCTGATATTGTTAAAGAAATTGAGCTTAAAAAGTGATTTAATCTTGACAGAAACGCTAAGTAATGTTATTATTATTCATACCCCCTGCATGTATAATGTATAAAAGGAGATGTTAATAAAATGAATAAAACAATTATTATTGAAGGAATGTCCTGTGAACACTGTGAAATGCATACTAAAGAAGAATTAGAAAAAATTGATGGTGTTATTTCTGCAGAAGCTGATGCTGATCAGGGTCAGGCTGTAGTAGAAATGGGAAAAGAGGTAGCAGAATCGAAGTTAAAAGCTGCTGTTGAAGAAGCCGGCTACGAATATATCAAAACTGCATAAATTTAAAAATTTTTAGTCTATATATACATTGTAGGGGTATATTTAATTCTTTCGTTTTTAATAAATAAATTATTTGACTCTTATCTGAAAAAAATGTCGTCTTTTCAACCTAAAATCAAACGAGTAATCAATAGAAACTAAATAATTAGCAGAGCCACACAAGATTGCTTTTAGAAGTCTAAATTAAGATAAAATTGTACTCTTAGAATCAACAGTATTTACTCTGAGGAGGATATCAGATGGCTCAGGATCAAAAAAAGAAAAGCTGGTGGCAGAAATTTGTTGATAAACTGGCTTCAGCCAATGAAAAGCAGTATGGAGATGATGTTCCGGACTGTTGTGGAGATGGAAAAACAAAAAAAGAAAATGGAAAGTAAACTTAATCAAATAAAGAATATTATAAATAAAATTTTAATGGAGGTGCAGAATAATGGCGACAAAGAAAATAACTTTAAAAATAACAGATATGAGCTGTGCCAGCTGTGCTCAGACGGTAGAAAAATCTTTAAACAAAGCTGATGGAGTAAGTCAGGCACAGGTTAATTTTGCTGCTGAAAAAGCATATGTTACTTTTGATCCACAGCAAAACAGCAGAGATAAATTGATTGAGGTTGTTGAAAACAGCGGTTATGGTGTTAAAGAAGAAAAGACAAAGACTTCTTTTAAGGTAGGTGGAATGACCTGCGCCAGCTGTTCGGCAGCAGTTGAGAAGGCTTTAAATAAAAGTGAAGGTGTTTATCAGGCAAATGTTAATATTGCAACTGAAAAGGGTAGTGTGGAATATAATCCAGAAATTTTAAGCAAAAATGACTTTAGAGAAATTGTTAAGAATTCTGGTTATGAGCTGCTCAGTTTTGAAGATGAAGAAACGGACAAAAGTAGTAAGAATGATGAGGATGAGCTCAGTGATGATCTGAAAAAAGTTAAAGCAGCAAAGCAAAAAATGTGGGGGACCTGGGCTTTTACAATTCCAATCATGCTCTGGATGATTCCAGAGATGTTCTTTGGTGTTGCCTGGCCCAATATGGCAATCTTTAATTTAGGAATGATTGTGCTGGCTATTCCACCACTCTTTATTTTTGGCCGCAAAACTTTTGTTACTGCCTATCGAGCGGTCAGCCACGGCAGTGCCAATATGGATGTTTTAATTGCAATGGGTACTGGAGCTGCTTTTATAACCGGTCCGGCTGTGTTTTTTACTCCAATTGCTAATTATGCAGGTGTTTCAGCAATGATTATGGCTTTTCATTTAACCGGACGTTATATAGAAGAAACCGCAAAAGGTAGAGCCTCTCAAGCAATTCGAAAACTGCTGGAACTGGGAGCCAAAACTGCCACAATTATTGAAAATGGAAATGAAAAAGAAGTTGCAATTGAAAATGTACAGCCTGGAGATATTATGCTGATCAAACCAGGAGAAAAAATACCTACTGATGGAGAAATTGTAGAAGG
>JASMSZ010000016.1:0-8643 GCA_041694515.1 Halanaerobium sp. | reverse complement strand
ATGAGCCACGGCTATGATTCTAAATTAACAACCTGGAGTCCTTTCCACGGAGCCCTCTATGCAGTGATTGAATCAGTTGCCAAAATTGCTGCCGCCGGTGGAGATTATTCTAAAATCAGATTCACATTCCAGGAATATTTTGAGCGTCTGAGAAATAATCCGGAGCGCTGGGGAAAGCCATTTAGTGCCCTGCTTGGAGCTTACAGAGCACAGAAAGATTTTGAGCTGCCTGCAATTGGTGGGAAGGACAGTATGTCTGGAACCTTTAAAGATATCGATGTACCTCCAACTTTAGTTTCTTTTGCAGTAGATACAGTTGATATTAACAATGTTATTTCACCTGAATTCAAAAAAGATAGTAGTAAGTTAGTTTATCTTCCGGTTGAGCGGGATGAAGCTGAAATGCCTGATATAGCCAAACTAAAAAAGAATTACAGCAGGGTTGAGAAATTAATTTCAGAAGCAAAGATTTATGCTGCCTCTGCGATTACAATTGGTGGACTGGCTGAAGCAATTTCTAAGATGAGTTTTGGCAATAAAATCGGAGCCGAAATTACCGCTAAACTGGATCAGGAGGAGCTATTTTCACCAGAATATGGCGCTCTAATTTTAGAAGTTCCAGCAGCTTTTGAGCCAGAAATATTGTTTAATGACTTAGATTTTAAAGTAATTGGAAAGACTATCAAAGAAGAAGTAATTAAAATTAATGGAATAAAAATTTCAATAGCCGAAGCACTTAAAAGCTGGGAAGAACCGCTGGAGAAAATCTATAAAACTGAGGTGGCAGAAGATGAAATAACTGCTTTAGTTGAGCCGGAGATAGAAAAAGAATTATTAAACCTTGACCATTTTCAGAGTGAGCAGAGTTTTAGTCCGCAGATAAAAGTTGCTAAACCCAGGGTTTTAATTCCTGTTTTTCCGGGAACAAACTGCGAATATGATACAGCCCGACAGTTTAGAGAAGCTGGAGCTGAAGTCGAAACCTTTATCTTTAAAAACTTAGAACCAGAACAGGTAAAAGATTCAATTGAAAAGATGGCTGCTTTAATCAGTGATTCTCAGATTATAATGCTGCCGGGTGGATTTAGTGCCGGTGATGAGCCTGATGGTTCCGGTAAGTTTATTGCGGCAGTATTTAGAAATCCAGAAATTAAAGCTGCAGTAATGGAGTTATTAAATAATAGAGATGGTTTAATGCTTGGAATCTGTAATGGCTTTCAGGCTCTGGTTAAACTTGGACTCTTACCCTATGGTGAAATTAGAGACTTAACGGAGGCTTCACCAACTTTGACTTATAATACAATTGGACGGCATGTTTCTCAGATGGTAAATACAAAAATTGTTTCTACAAAATCTCCCTGGCTTGCAAACGTAAAGACTGGAGATATTCATTCCATTCCGGTTTCTCATGGAGAAGGACGTTTTGCAGCAGAACCAGCAGAACTCAGAAAGCTTAAGCAGAATGGCCAAATTGTCACTCAGTATGTAGATTTAGAGGGGAATCCAACAATGGAGATTCCTTATAATCCAAATGGATCAATTGCTGCTGTAGAGGGAATCTGCAGTCCAGAGGGCAGAGTCTTTGGTAAGATGGGACATTCTGAGCGAATTGGGAAAAATGTAGCCAAAAATATTAGTGGGGAAAAAGATCAAAAACTCTTTCAGGCTGGAGTAGATTATTTTACTAAATAAAATGTGCATCTACAGTTTACCTGTCGTTTTATGTCGAAAAACGAGAAGTAAATACTATTAAAGAAAATAAAGTTTTTAAATTCATATTTCCTTCATATTTGCCCCTTATGATATAATTAAGTAAAGTACTTTAGTTTAAATAAGGAGTAGTGATATTATGTTTAGACTCGGACATATGGGGAGATTTGGCCATATGGGATTTGACAGTTTCTGGGGAGGTGGAGGTTTTATGATCTTTTTCTGGTTTATTATCCTTGCCGCAGTAATTTATTTTATTGTTCAGAGAAGTAATGAAAATAATAATTACAGTCAAAGAGATAGTCATTTCCGATATAATGAGCAGCAGTTAAGCAGCCATAGAGATGATGCGGAAGAAATAGCCCGTCAGCGTTATGCCAGGGGTGAAATTTCCAGAGAAGAATTTGAAGAAATTATCAGGAATTTAACAAGATAAATTCTATAAATCTTGAGGCGGCTTTGATTCTTATAAAAGAATTGGAGCTGTTTTATTTTAATTTTCGATAAAAACTGACAGGTAACCGGTAGGTAAAAATAAAAGGTAGTAAATTATGATCAGCAATTTGCCCAAAAGCATAAAAATCTGCTATAATAAACTTTGTTAAGGAAATAGTTGGCTGAAAGACATTAAATAAAGGAGAAATAATTATGCAGGAAAAAATTGCAGTTGTAACAGACAGCACTTCTGATTTAACCAGAGATGATTTAGAGAAGTTTGGAATTAAATCGATTCCACTAAAAGTAATTTATAGTGACCAGCAGTTTCATGATCGGGTTGATATCACTCCAGCAGAGGTTTATGAGAGTTTTGAGCGTGAGATACCAACTACATCTATGCCTTCTCCTCAGGAGATTATGGATGTTTATAATGAGCTGAAAAATGAAGGATATACCCATATCATTTCTGTTCATATTTCAAGTGGTCTTTCTGCAACTTATAGTAACTGTATGATGGTGGCTGATCAGATTGAGGGAATAGAAGTAGAAGTAATTGATTCAAAGATGCTTTCTAAAGGACTGGGGAGACTTGTGCTCTATGCTAATTCTTTAGTTGAAAAGGGAGAATTAAGCTTTGCTGAGATTATTGAAAAAGTTGAAGCTAAAAAAGATAAAATTGAGGTCTTTTTTGTGGTAGAAACTCTTAAGTATCTGAAAAAAGGTGGTAGAATCGGCAAAGTATCTGGAACAATTGCTGAATTTTTAAATATTAAGCCGATAATTGCCATTGATGATGAGGGTGAATATTTCACCTTCGAAAGAGTTCGTGGTCGTAAACGCTCACTGAAGAAAATGTATTCCATAATCAAAGAAAGATTACAGGAAGGCAGGGAATATGTTATAGATGTGATGAATGCAGCAGCTGAAGAAGAAGCTCAGGGACTTCTGGACAGGTTTAAGCGGCTGGCCCAGGTTAAAGAGACATATTTTAGTGAGATCAGTCCGGTTATGGTAGTTCATACCGGACCTGGTTTAATTGGTGTTGTACTGACAGAGCTTGATAAGTGATTTATAGTCTTGATTTTAAAAAGAATATTAAGAAGTTTATTTAAAATATTTTGTTCTTTATTGGGCTATAAAGTTAAATTGAGCAGTCCCCAGGGCTGTTCTTTTTTTATTTCATACTTGACAAATTAGCTCAACTTTACTATAATTGAAATTAGTAATCAATATCAATCAAATTAAGGAGTGAGAAAAATGACCGAAAAGAAGCAATTCAAGCTTAACTGGGCAGATAATCAAGTGTTTGATTATGAATTAGTTAAGGATCCAGACAATAATAAGTCACATGTCGAAAAAAGAGAAGAGTTAATTAAGCAGGGGGAAGTCGAATGTTCAGAATGGTGGCTATGTTGGAGGAAACATTAATGATAAAAAATATAAAAATTAAATTATTTTGAAAAGACCTCTTTTAGTTTGCAGCTGAGAGAGGTTTTTTTATTAGCCGGGAAATTATACCTAATGGTTTGCTGTGGATAATATTTATAGCTTCATAATTTTTGCTGTCAACAAAATTTAACCTTACTGTATTACAGATTGTCCGAAGAACATTTTGTTTTTTAAAGGAAAATGCAGGGATATCAAGAATTATAAATTAGTTAAGTGTAGGGCTTTTCTTTTTTAAAAGCAGGATTTTTTGGAGTTACAGCTAATTCAAATAATAAGTATTTTAATTATAAATGTCACAGGAGATGATCAAAATGGAATTTTATTCTGAATTCAGCAAAAACTATGATAAAATTTTTCCACTCAATTCTAAAAAGCTTGAGCTGATAGATAATACATTTAAAGATTTGAAGGAAAAAAGAGAAGATATTAGACTTCTGGATGTCGGCTGTGGTACAGGGAGTTATGCTCTAGCTCTGGCTGAAAAGGGTTATCAGGTTCAGGCGGTTGATCTTGATGCAGAGATGATTTCTATAGCAGAATCCAAAATGAAAAAAGCCAGGATTAAAGTTGATTTTTATCGACTGGGAATGTTAAATTTGAGTAGAAAATTTAAATC
Organism: Halanaerobium sp.; assembly: GCA_041694515.1. Classification (GTDB taxonomy): domain Bacteria; phylum Bacillota; class Halanaerobiia; order Halanaerobiales; family Halanaerobiaceae; genus Halanaerobium. The sequence continues at coordinate 4,430 of JASMSZ010000016.1, read as the reverse complement.
AGCCAGTTTTGATGGAATTTATGTCATTGGCAATGTACTGGTTCATCTAAAAAAAGAGGAAATCAAAGAATTTTTGGCCCTGGCAGCAGGATTATTAAAAGAAAATGGGAAAATATTTATCCAGATAGTTAATTATCAGCGAATTCTGGAGTTGAATTTAGATGGTTTACCAACAATTTACAGCAAAGATGATTCTGTCCGCTTTGAGCGCAATTATGAATATGATAAAACCGAAAATATAATATATTTTAAAACTAAATTGATCGATCATTTTAATGATCAAATTTTATCAGAAAATAAAATAGAACTTTATCCACTCTGTAAAAGTGAACTGGAAGCGGATTTACAGGCAGCAGGTTTTAAAGTTGAAAATATATGGGGAAGTCCCGGTGGTGATCAGTATAGAGAATTAAGCTCAATACCTCTGATAATTACAACTCAAAAAAAATAAATTAAAGAACTCAGCAGAAATTATTTATGAACAAAAATAATTATGGTTGGCGTCTGGGATTTCTTGGTTTTTTAGGATTAGTTAGAGGTAATACAATTAAAGTCGGACATATTGGCAATGGTATTATGGGAGGAACAGCCGAAATTTTGTTTTAAAAGCAGGTAATGAGCTAAATTTATCGAATAATAACTTTAAAGAGCAATTAATTTTTATAATAAGGGGCAGATAGATGATTAATCACATACATATTCTGGGGCCGTCAGGTTCTGGAACTACAACTATCGGTAGAAAGCTGAGCAAAGAATACAATCTGGCTCATTTTGACGCAGATAATTATTTTTGGAAACCGACTGAACCACCATATCAGCATCTGCGTTCTATTGAGCAAAGACGCCGGCTGCTTGAAAAGGATCTTAAAAATGAATCAGGTTGGATTATTAGTGGTTCTTTTTGCGGCTGGGGAGATATTTTTATGGAAAAATTTGATCTGGTAATTTATCTCTGGACTCCAATAAATATCAGACTGCAGCGCTTAAAGAGTAGAGAACAAAAAAGGTTTGGAAGTGCAGTTTTACCGGGTGGGAAAATGTTTGAGCGGCATCAGAAGTTTTTAGATTCAGCTGCCAGATATGACTATGATCAGACAGAAATCAGAAATAAGAGAACTCACGAAGAATGGATGCAGAAATTAGAATGTCCTGTCTTAAAAATTGAAGGAGAAAAAACTGCAGCGGAAATTATGGAAGTTATTAAAAATAAAATTGAGGAACTGGAAAGTTAAATCTAACTGAAAATTATTAAATTATTTAATTGATAATTGAAGTTTGCTCTAAATATGGAGGGATAAAATGAGCAGTATTTTAGTTTTAACAAATGAAATATTTGATCTGCCCCAGAAAGCTGAAGCTGAGATTCGAGGAATTGCCCCGGAAATAAAATTTGATGTTGTAGAATCAAGCAGCGATTATTCTGAATTAATTAAAAAAAGTGAAATAGTATTTGGCTGGCCCAAAACAGATTTAGTTAAAAAATCTGAGAATCTAAAATGGCTGCACCTGCCCAGTGCAGGTGTTGATCGTTATGCCAATAAGGAAATTTATCAGAATCAGGATATTGTGCTCACAAATTCCAGTGGAGTTTATGGTAAGCCGATTGCAGAACATGTTTTTGCAATGATTATGGCCCACAACCGAAATTTAATTAATTATGCCTATGATAAAAAGGAAAAGAAGTGGCAGCGTAAAAATGAAATTAAAGATTTCTTTAATTCTACAGTTGGTATTTTAGGCCTTGGTGATATAGGCAGTACGATTGCAAGGAGAGCTAAAGCCTGGGGGGCTCAAGTTCTGGCTTTAAAAAGAACAGCGGCAGAGCTCCCTGATTATGTTGATCAGATTTATTTAAATAAGGATTTAAATAAACTGCTCAAAAGGTCTGATTATGTGATTTTAACTCTTCCGGCCACTCCGGAAACTAAGGGAATAATTGGTAGAAAAGAATTTAAAAGAATGAAAAATTCAGCCTTTGTGGTTAATATTGGCAGGGGATCACTGATTAAACAGGAGGAACTGGTTGAAGCTTTAGAAAAAGGCTGGATTGCTGGCGCCGGATTGGATGTAACTGAACCGGAACCACTACCGGAAACAAGTAAGTTGTGGGAAATGGACAATCTGATTTTAACACCTCATACTTCTGGCTTTTCTCCAACCAATGATCAGCGCCGTTTTGAAATTTTTAAAGATAATTTAAAAAACTATTTGAATCAGGAAGAATTATTGAATCAGGTAGATTTTGAACTAAAATATTGATTTATTAACTGCTCTTAACGGAGCAGTTATTTTGAAATTTAAAGCAGAAAAATTAATTTAAGTAAAGTCTAAAGATGATAATAATCAAAATTTAAATGCTATTAATATTCAGCAATAATGGAGGGAATAGTTAGTGCAGAAAATTAGATTTGGAATTAAAGAAAAAATGATTACTTTTATTTTAGTTTTGGTAATTTTAACAGTTTTAACTTTGGGTTTTTATTCTTTAAATAATTTAAGCAATACTCTTTATCAAGAAAAAGAAAATCAGGTCAGGGAGATGGTAAATTCGGCTCTGGGAGTTATAGAATATTATTATCAACTGCAGAGTTCTGGAGAATTAAGTCAGGATGAAGCTCAAAATAGAGCCGCAGCAGCAGTTGAAAAGATGACTTTTGGCCCGGGGAATCAGGATTATTTCTGGATTAATAATCAGCAGCCGGTGATGATTATGCACCCTTATTCTAAAAGCTTAGAAGGTGAAAATATCGGCTCGATTCAGGATCCGGATGGTAAATATTTATTTAGAGATATGGTAGAAGTGGTAAAAGAGAAGGGTTCTGGATTTGTAGAATATCAGTGGCAGTATTATGATCAGGAAGGGCGAGTTGAACCCAAGCTTTCTTATGTTGAGGGATTTGAACCCTGGGATTGGATTATTGGAACTGGAGTTTACATAAATAATATTAGAAGTTCTTATTTAGAACTCAGAAACCAATTTTTAATAATTGGAGCTATAATTCTATTGATTTCCTTAGTTTTAACTTATTTGATTGCAAATTATCTGGCCAGGCCAATTACACTGCTGACCTCGATAATTAATAAACTTTCAGACTTTGATCTTAGAGATGATAATAGTAAAGCTTTAAATAAGTACAGCAGCCGAAAAGATGAAATTGGATCAATTGCTGAGGCGCTTAAAGTCTTGAAAAAAAATCTGCTGGACTCAGTAACAAAAGAAGCAAATATTGCTGATAACCTGGCGGCATCGAGCGAGGAACTATCGGCAAGTAGTGAAGAAATGTCGGCCTCTGCTGATGAGGTAAGTAATTCTGTCAAAAAACTGGCTCAGGGAACTGTGGAACAAAATGATATGTTGAGTCAAACTGAGGAAAACATGTCAGAACTTGATCAAAAAATTGATTCAATCACAGAAAAAGCAGAAGTTATTAAAACTGAGGCAGAAGCAGCAGGAACTGAAATTGATAAAGGAAGTAAAGCTGTTAAAACTACTGCAGATCAGATAGAAGTAGTGGTAGATAATCAGCAGTCTGTTTTAAAAAGTGTAACAGAGTTAGATGAATTATCAGGACAGATAGGTAAAATTGTTGAAATTATTAATGGTATAGCAGATCAAACTAATCTTTTAGCTTTAAATGCAGCAATTGAAGCAGCTCGGGCTGGGGAAGCTGGTCGTGGTTTTAGTGTTGTTGCGGAAGAGATAAGAGAATTGGCCGAAGAATCTTCCACTGCTACAGATGAAATCAATAATTTAATTAAAGAGATTCAGAAAAAAGTTAGTGACACTACAGAAATGATGGATCAGTCTGAACAGGGGGTTAAAGCCAGCAGCCAGGCAGTATCCAGAGCTGAAAAGACTTTTGCAGAAATTGAAAAGGTTGTTCTTCGTTTGAATGATTTAATAACTGAAATTGCTGATAATTCTCAGGAAATGAAACTTAAAGGTAAAGATGTAAATCAGGCTGTGGAAAATATTTCAAAAATCAGTCATGAATCTGCTTCGATAGCGGAAGAAGTAGCAGCTGCCTCAGGTGAACAGAGTCATTCTACAATTGATATTGTCAAAGCTGCAGAAGATTTAGCAGAAATGGCTCAAAATTTAACTGTTATTACCTCTCGTTATAAAAGCTAACAACGATTTTTTAATGCCCGGACAAAAATTTCTTTTTGGCCGGGCATTTTAATTTTTATGGTTATAAACTGAGAGTGGAAAAGCCCTGCTAGTTCAACTTAGATGTAGTTTTTTATCAAATAAATTAAGAATCTTAGTTGACTTGTGGTCAGTTTTTTGCTATCCTTAATTGTGTCAATTAAATAAAGAGATAAATTTAGATTCGAATGGAATCTTATTAGAACAATTAAATCACCTGCTAAGGAGGAAAAATAATGTCAGTAGAAGATAGGGAAAAGTCATTAGAAGATAAAAAAGA
>JASMSZ010000015.1:0-26405 GCA_041694515.1 Halanaerobium sp. | reverse complement strand
GCCGGTAAAATTGTCGCAGATGCAAATCAGGAGGGAGAAGTAAGGGGATATATCCAAAATCCTAATTTAGATTTATATCAGACTGATTCCGGTAAACTTGATGTAGCAAAGGCAGTTGGAGCTGGAGAACTTTCTCTGACAAAGATTATGAGGATGAAAGAGCCCTATACTGGAAGTGTACCTTTAGTCTCTGGAGAAATAGGAGAAGATCTAACTTATTATTTTACCGCTTCCGAGCAGGTTCCATCTGCAGTTGGTCTGGGAGTTCTGGTGGATACAGACCTCAGTGTTAAGGCTGCTGGAGGATTTTTAATTCAGTTATTACCTGATGCTTCTGATGAAACAATAGAAATGCTGGAAAATAATCTGGAAAAAATAAGTTCGGTCAGTAGATTAATTGAAGAAGGGATGACTCCGGAAGAATTGTTAGAGGAACTTTTAGGAGACATGGATTATAGAATTATGGCCCGTAAAGATGTTGAATTTAAATGCCGCTGCAGTAGAGAAAGAAGTTTTGAGTTAATAGCAGGATTGGGTAAAGATGAAATAGAAGAAACTTTAGCTGAACAGGGAGAAATAGAAGTACGCTGTCATTTTTGTAATAACACCTATACTTTTGAGAAAAAGGAAGTAGAAGAACTGCTTGCTGAACTGGAAGCAGAAGAAAAGGGTATTCCGGAAGTTGATACTGAACAGATTGTAGTTGAAAAAGAAGATGATGAATAAAATTCTAAATATAAATTAAAATGTTAATTTAAAATAAACCGCAGAGAACTTAAATATCTCTGCGGTATTTTTTTAGCTTTGCTGCTGTAGTTTGAGGCAGTAAAGCTTTGATATAAATATTATTTTTTTGATATTTTTCCTCATAAACTCTGGCAGTATTATGAATTTTTTCTACCCATCCCGCTTCTGAATAGGGAAGATCCAGTTCTGCTTCAACCATTTCCTCACTAATAATTCTGTTCAATTTTTCTATCACCGAGTCGGTATTGATTTCCTTTAATGCAGAAATAAAGAGTGCTTCCGGATAAATAATCTTTAAATCATCAAGTCTGGATTCTTCAATTAAATCAACTTTATTAAAAACTTTGATAATTCTACATTCAGGATCTACCAGTTCTCTGATTTCATTATTTACAACCCGCATGTTTTTTTCAATTTCTGAATTTGAGGCATCAATTAAATGCAGTATGATATCAGCATTTTCGACTTCTTCCAGGGTAGTTCTAAAGGAGGCTACGAGTTGATGAGGAAGTTTGCTGATAAAACCTACTGTATCACTTAAAATAACAGCCTGTCCTACCGGAAGTTCCAGCTGCCTCATAGTAGAATCTAAAGTTGCAAATAATTTATTGGCAGTATAGCTATCCGCACCTGTCAGTCTGTTCATTAGAGTTGATTTACCAGCATTTGTATAACCAACAAGTGCTGCCAGTGGATCCTTACGGCTGCTGCGCTGAAGTTCTCTGCTTGCTTTAATTTCTTTTAATTTTTCCTTAAGGCGGTGGATCTTTTTTTCAATGCGGCGCCGGTCAACCTCAAGTTTTGTTTCACCAGGTCCCCTGGTACCTATCCCTCCTGCCAGTCTAGACATTTCTACTCCCCGTCCCTGCAGTCTGGGCAGACGATATTCTAGTTGAGCTAGTTCTACCTGGATTTTACTTTCCCGGCTGTGGGCATGGCGGGCAAAGATATCTAAGATCACCTGGGAGCGGTCGATTACCTTAATCTCAATTTTATCTTCCAGATTACGCTGCTGTACAGGTGAGAGTTCATTGTCAAAGACAATTAAATTGGCTCCCACAGTTTCGGCAGCTTCTTTAATTTCATTAACCTTTCCACTGCCAATATAGAAAGCAGGATCAATTTTACGGTCATGGTAGGTCATTTTTAAAACACTTTCAGCACCGGCTGTTTCAATCAGCAGCTCCAGCTCGTGTAATTCACTTTCGTTTAAGCCAACCAGAACAGCTTTTTCTTCCATTTGATCTATCCGATACATCTCATTTTCTTCATTTATTTTAAATTTATTATTAATAATACCATCTCCTAATTTTGGAATTCCAAAATAGCTCAGCTAAATTTGATTTTCGCTTACTATTATCATTATAACATTTTTTAAAATAATTCAAAAAAATTCAAGCAGATATCTGATTAAATCTAAGAACAAAAGGGGTTTGACATAGAAAATAGAAGTTAATTTAATTTAAAGGACAAATATAATGTGAAATTAAACACTTTCAGACTTGATATAATAACTTTTGCATGTTATTCTATAAATGTCAGATAAGCTATGAACCTAAAAGACTGACTTAACAACTATTATAATTTAATTAGGCAACGAAAAATATTTTTTTATTATGTTTTGTTATAATCTTCACAATAACATTATAAGTCCAAAAGGAGGATAATTAATGAAGATTAAAAATGTTAGTAATGTGGAAGAATTTAATGAATTAATTGCCGAGGTGGAAGCAGCCCAGGAGGAATATGCTCAGTACAGCCAGAAAGAGGTTGATGAGATATTTAGAAGAGCATCAATTGCTGCTAATGATCAGCGAATTCAGCTGGCTAAGCTTGCTGTTGAAGATACTGAAATGGGAATTGTAGAAGATAAGGTAATCAAAAATCATTTTTCATCAGAATACATTTATAATAAATATCGTGATCAAAAAACCTGTGGAATTTTAGAAGAAGATTCTGCTCATGGTGTTAAAAAAATTGCAGAGCCAATTGGAATTATAGCTGGTATTGTGCCAGTTACTAATCCAACTTCAACCACTATTTTTAAGTCGTTAATTTCTTTAAAAACAAGAAATGCTATTATCTTTTCACCTCACCCGGGTGCAAAAGAATGTACAATTGAAGCAGCTAAAATTATTCTGGAAGCTGCAGTAGAGGCAGGAGCACCAGAAAACATTATCGGCTGGATAGATGAGCCTTCAATTGAATTATCCCAGCATTTAATGCAACATCCAAAGGTCAGCATGATTCTGGCAACAGGTGGACCGGGAATGGTTAAAGCAGCTTACTCCTCTGGTAAACCAGCAATTGGTGTTGGTGCAGGAAATACACCGGCAGTAATTGATGAAACTGCTCATTTGAAAATGGCAGTTAGTTCAATTTTAATGAGTAAAACTTTTGACAATGGAGTTATCTGTGCTTCTGAGCAGTCGGTAACTGTAGTTGACGAAGTTTACGATAAAGTAAAAAAAGAATTTATTGATCGCGGTGCTTATATTTTAAATGAAGCCGAAAGAAAAAAAGTTTCTGAACTGCTATTAGTAGATGGACACATTAATGGTAGTATTGTTGGCCAGAGTGCTCATGATATTGCAGTAATGGCAGGAGTAAATGTACCTCAGGAGGCCAAGGTATTAATTGCAGAAGTGGAAGAGGTTGGGAAGCAGGAACCCTTCTCTTATGAGAAATTATCGCCAACACTTGCTTTATATAAAGCATCTGATTTTAAAGATGCAGTAGCAAATGCAGTTGAATTAGTTAAATTTGGTGGAATTGGTCACACCTCCGTTTTATATACTGATAAAATAAATGATGAGCGAAAAGATTATTTCAGTCATCAGATGAAAACAGGTAGAATTTTAGTTAATATGCCTTCATCTCAGGGTGCAATTGGAGATATCTACAACTTTAAGTTGGAACCATCATTGACTTTAGGTTGTGGATCATGGGGTGGAAATTCAGTCAGTGAAAACGTGGGGGTTAAACATTTAATGAATACAAAAACAGCTGCAGAAAGAAAAGAAAATATGCTTTGGTTTAAAGTTCCTGAGAATATCTATTTTAAGTATGGTGCCTTACCTTCTGCTCTTGCAGAATTAAAAGATAAAAAACGGGCCTTTATAATGACAGATAAGCCGCTGGCAAAAATGGGTTATACTGATCGAATAACTGATGAACTGGATAAATACGGTGTTGATTATAGAGTTTTTGCTGATGTTGAGCCAGATCCAGAAATTTCAATGATTAGAAAAGCTGTCAAACAAATGCAGAGCTTTAATCCGGACTTAATTATTGCCCTTGGTGGTGGTTCACCAATGGATGCCGCTAAAATTGCCTGGCTCTTATATGAACATCCAGAGGCAGAGTTTAAGGAGCTTTCAATGACCTTTATGGATATCAGAAAGAGAATCTATAAATTTCCTGAACTCGGAAATAAAGCTGATTTGGTTGCTATTCCAACTACTTCTGGTACAGGATCAGAAGTTACACCATTTGCAGTTGTAACAGATGACAGTACAGGCATTAAATATCCAATTGCCGATTATGAGTTAACTCCGAATATGGCAATTGTCGATCCGGATTTAGTGCTTTCAATGCCAAAAACTCTGACAGCTCATTCTGGAATAGATGCTTTAGTTCATGCAATAGAGGCTTATGTCTCAGTTTTATCAAGTGAATATACTAGAGGTTTATCGTTAGAAGCAATTAGATTAATCTTTAAATATTTACCGGAATCCTATCATGGTGGAGCAGATGCCCGAAAGGCAAAAGAAAAGATCCATTATGCAGCAACAACTGCCGGGATGGCTTTTGCCAATGCATTTTTAGGAGTCTGTCACTCAATGGCTCATAAATTAGGTTCTGCTTTTCATTTATCACACGGATTAGCGAATGCGCTTTTAATTAATAATGTTATTAAGTATAATTCCAGTGATAAGCCGGTTAAACAAGCATCTTTCCCCCAGTATAAATATCCAAGAGCTAAAATTAGATATGCAAAAATTGCAGATCACCTGGGACTTGGTGGGAGAACTCCAGCTGAAAAGGTTGATCTTTTAATAGATGCGATTAATGAACTGAAAGCAGAATTAGATATTCCTGCCACAATCAAAGAGGCAGGTGTAACTGAAGAACAGTTTAATTCAAAAGTTGATAAAGTCTCCGAATTAGCCTTTGATGATCAGTGTACAGCAGCAAATCCTCGTTATCCGCTGATTTCTGAAATCAAAGAGTTATATCAAAAATCATTTAAAGGAGATTTATAATAAATTTGCCCAAATGCTAAAATATACTCTATGCAGAAAGATGCTCTCCCCAGAGCATCTTTTTGTAATTTAAAATATCGTATATATTAAATATTTTGTCAATCTTCAAAAAATTTATAAGTTTAAGGTTTAAACTTATTTATCTGTAAAAATTCAGGAGGGGTCAAATGAATAAAATCATTATTTGTGTTGGCAGCAGCTGTCATCTAAAAGGCTCAGAAAAAATAATAGAAATTTTTAAAGAAGAAATTGAAAAAAATAATCTCAAAAATATTAAGATTTCTGGGAGTTTCTGTCAGGGAAACTGTACAGAAGGAGTTAATATAGAGATAAATAATAAAAAAATAGCAGCAGTTAACAAGGAGAATGCGAGAGAAATATTTAAAAAGCATTTACTGTCTGATCAAAATGAATGACACATTAATTGTAAAGCCGGCCAGCTGCAAAGACTGTCATAAGTGTCTAAGAGAATGTCCGGTGGCAGCAATTGGATTTAAGGATAATCAGGCTTTTATTATTGAAGAAAAATGCATTTACTGTGGTAACTGTATTAAAACCTGTCCTCAGGGGGCAAAAAGTGCCCTGTTTGAAGAAAAGAAATTGGAAGCTTTTTTGGGGTCAGATAGTTATTTAATTGCTTCAGTAGCACCATCTTTTGCAGCTGCATTTCCAGAGCTTAAACCGGGTCAGCTGATTGAAGCTCTAAAATTAATTGGTTTTGATTATATAGCAGAAACCGCAGAAGCTGCAGCCAGAGTTGTTCAGCAGTTTAAAGAAGAAAGAAAAAAGATGGATAAGACTCTAATTACTTCCTGCTGTCCGGCAGTAGTAAATTTAATTGAAAAACATTATCCAGAATTACTGCCGCAGCTGGCTTCAGTTCTTTCTCCAATGATGCTGCAGTCTGCTGAATTAAAAAATAAATTTGAAAGGGCAAGGGTCGTTTTTATTGGTCCCTGCCTGGCTAAAATTGAAGAAGCAAAGAATGAAAAAAGAAGAGACTACAGCCCTGATATTGTAATTACCTTCGAACACCTTAGACTTTTTTTAGAGCAGAAAGGAATTAAAATTTCTGAACTTAAAGAGGGAGAAGTTGATCTTCCAGCCTCCCGGTTGACTGCAGATTATGCTCTTTCGGGAGGAGCAGTAAAGGCAGCAGATCTGCTCCGAGCTGATCCCGGGTGTGGAAATAAAGCACTGCATTTAAGTGGGTTCGATAATATTATAAAGTTTCTGGAGGACCTAAAAAAAGATAAAGGAAAGATTAATGTGGAACTGGTAGAACTTCTTGCCTGTTCAGGGGGCTGTATTAATGGACCAGCTATTAACAATGATTTAAGTATCCCGTTAAAAGAGTTAGAAGTACATAATTATTTATCAGCTAATAAAGGAAATATAATTAAAAGTTATCTTCCAGTAAAAAAAGAAATATCAATTAAAAGGAAACATCAGAACAAAAAAATGAAGCTGCCTGAGGTGCCGGAGGCAGAAATCAGAAAAATATTAGCTTCAATTGCTAAAGAAAAGAAAGAAGACGAAAAAGATTGCGGTGGCTGTGGTTATTCCAGCTGTCGGAAAAAAGCAGAAGCAGTTTATCACGGTTTTGCGGAAAAGAAAATGTGTATCCCCTATATGAAATCACGAGCAGAATCACTTTCGCAGATTATTGTTGAGTCATCACATAATGCGATAATAGTGGTCAATAATCAGATGAAAATTCAAAAATTCAACCCTGTAGCTCGAGAATTATTTACCCAGAAAGGCAGAGAACTGAAGGGAATAGAACTGGATAAATTTATTGACAGCAGCAGCTTTCAAAAAGCCTGGAAATTTAATCAGCGGCTTATTCACCAAAAATGTTCTTATAAAAATGGAAGTATCATCGTTGATCAAACCATTTTTGCTCTCAAAGAGCATAAAGTAATAGTTGGAATTTTAACTGATATTAGTCAGCAGGAAAAGCAGAGGCGTAAGCTGCAGAAAATGAAAAAAATAGCTGTAGAAAAAACAAATGATGTTGTTAATAAGCAGATGCAGACTGTTCAGGAAATAGCTGGACTTTTAGGAGAAACAACAGTAGAAACAAAAGCAGCTCTAACAGAACTTGCAGATTTGCTGCAGGCTGGTGATGATTAATGGAACTGGTTTTTGAAGAATTTTATAGATCGATTCCTAAAGCTGGAGAAGAAGTCTGTGGTGATAATGTAGAAATCATAAAAAAAGAAGATAAAACGATTGTTGTCCTCTCAGATGGTCTGGGTAGTGGTATTAAGGCCAATATTCTTTCTACTTTAACTTCTAAAATTGCCTCTGGACTGCTGGAAAAAGAACTGCCATTAAAAGAAATACTTTCAACAATTCTGGCAACACTTCCTATCTGCGAAGTTAGAGGAATTGCTTATGCAACCCTGGCTTTTTTAATTATTGATCAAAATCAAAAGCTCCGCCTGATAGAAATAGACAGCCCTTCAGCTTTTTTATTCCGAAATAATCGGGTGCAGAAATTAGATTATAGAGAGTTTGAATTAGAAGGTAAAAAAATTAGAGAGGCTAATTTTAAGTTTCAGAGAACAGACCAGCTGTTTCTGGTCAGTGATGGGGTGACCCATGCTGGTATAGGTGGGCTTTTAAATTTTGGTCTGGGCTGGGATGGAGTTGCTCGTGAGATTGAAAGGACAGTTAAAAGAAATCAGTCTGATTTAAAAGACAACATTAATAAGCTGGTTAAAGTTTTTAATACCTTTTATGGTGATCAGGCCGGTGATGATTTTACAATTGTTGGAATGAAGTACCGCAGACAGAGAAAATTAAATATCTGGAGTGGGCCTCCGTTAAAAAAGGAAGATGATAGTCTTCTGGCCAAAAAAATTTCTGATGCAGATGGCAAAAAAATTATTAGTGGTGGCACAACAGCTCAAATTGCAGCCCGTGAATTGAATAAAGAACTGGAGATTGGTCTTAAATATTATGATAAAGATATTCCTCCAATCAGTAAAATGGAAGGTTTTGAACTTTTAACTGAAGGACTATTGACTCTAAACAGGGTTCTTTCACTGCTTAAAAAATATAAGCCGGGTCAGATTCCGGTAGATAGTAAAGATGGAGCTTCTCGTTTTACACGACTGCTTTTGGAAAGTGATAGTGTGAAATTTTTGGTGGGGCGGGCTGTTAACGAATCTCATCAGAGTCTGAATCTCCCTATAAATTTAGGGATTAGAAGTCAGATAATAAGTCAGATTGCTGAACAGCTGAGAAGAATAAAAAAGAAGGTTGAAATTGAATGGTTTTAAAATAACAAGATCGGAGGTATAACAAATGTCTAAAAATACTTTAAAAATATGTATAGGAACCCCCTGTCATCTAATGGGAGCCGCGGACCTGCTGGAATCAGTAAAAAACCTTGATCCAAAGCTGCGTCAAAAAATAGAATTAAAAACAAGCCACTGTATTGACAATTGCTGTGAGCAGGCACCGGTTGCTGAATTTAATGGTAAAATTTATCAGGATTTAAACCCGGAAAAACTATATAAAATTATAAGTGAAAACAGAAGATAGGAGCTGTTAAAATGAGTAATAGTACTATTTCTGAGGTTGTTAAATTAAAAAGGAAATTATATATTGAGCTGCTAAAACTTGTTAAAGCAGGCAATCTGGTAGCGGAAATTTCAAATCTATCTGAAAAAATGATCACTAAAGATACACCCCGCTACAGATGCTGTGAATTTAAAGAAAGAGCTATTTTTGATGAGCGAATCAAAGCAGTGCTTGGATTTAATATTGCTGAGAATAATGAAAAAAGTTTAGAAGAACTGGCAGCCTTGATGCCCCGTCAGCAGATAAATAGAAATATAGTTGAGGTTATCGATACCGCCTGTGACAGCTGTCCAATTGATAAATACATAGTCACAGATGCCTGCAGAAATTGTGTGGCTCATAAATGTGTTAATGCCTGTCCTGTGAATGCAATAGTGATTATCCAGAATAAAGCTTATATTGACCAGGACAAATGTGTGGAGTGTGGAAAATGTGCTCAGGCCTGCTCTTATAATGCTATTTTAGAAAATCAGCGACCCTGCAGCAGAGCCTGTGAACTTGATGCCATCAGTTCTGACTCAAATCGGCAGGCAAAAATTGATAGAGATAAATGTGTCAGCTGCGGCAGCTGTATAGCAGCCTGTCCCTTTGGAGCAATAACTGAGACAAGTGACTTAGTAAAAGTTGCGCTTGAGTTGTTCTCAGATCAGAGCAAATTAGCTGCTATGCTGGCGCCATCTTTTGTTGGTCAGTTTGGCTATCAGCAGAGTGCAGCTAAGATTAAATATGCATTAAAAAAGCTTGGATTTGCAAGGGTAAAAGAGGTTGCTGCTGGTGCAGAGATTACAGCTGCTGCAGAAAGTAGAGAGTTAGAAGAAAAAATTGAAGCAGATCAGACATTACTTTCTTCCTGCTGTCCCGCTTTTAAATCAATGGTAGAAAATGAGTTTGAAGGAATTTCTAATCTGATTTCTACTACCGATTCGCCGATGGCTGTAACAGCTGCAGAGATTAAAAGTAAAAATTCAGAGCTGAAAACTGTTTTTATTGGTCCCTGTACGGCTAAAAAAGAAGAAGCTTTTGCAGATGAAAATGTTGATTTTGTTCTGACATTTGAAGAAATAATTGCTCTTTTTACTGCCTATAATATTAATTTAGCTGAAATAAAAGAAGAAGAAAAAATGAATGATGCTGGAATTTTAGGAAGACAATTTGCTTTTGCCGGTGGGCTGCAAAAATCTCTGCAGGAGCTGGTAGCAGCTGATTATGAAAGTAAACAGGTAGATGGGCTGGGAAGGATAAAAAAGGAACTTTATTTAATCACTGCTGGTAAAAATAATTATAATTTTCTGGAAGGAATGGCCTGTACAGGTGGATGTATTGGTGGCCCCTCAGCAATGATTAACCAGAAGGCAGCAAAAAAATTGGTAAAAGAATTTGCAGAGATTGGTTGATTTTTTAGTTCGAAACTGCTTAAATCTTTGCTTAAAAATTGATAAAAACTAATAAATGTATTATAATTGAGATGCTGGGATACCGGCATTTTTTCTGTTCAATATGCAGGAAATGAATGACTTAAACTAGAACAAAGGTAATTAGTGGAGCGGTTTTATGAAAAATTATCCTGATGCAATATTAAGTTAATTCTAAAAGGAAGTGATTAGGTGGAAGATAGTGAAATACTGAAAAATTTAAATCAGGCTCAAAAAAAAGCTGTTGAACATCACCAGGGACCAGAACTGGTTCTTGCAGGTGCCGGCAGTGGAAAAACAAGAGTTTTGACTAGAAGAATTGGTTATTTGATTAATCATTATGGAGTTTCTCCCTCTAATATTTTAGCTGTAACTTTTACCAATAAAGCAGCGAATGAGATGAAAGAACGAGTAAAAGATATGGTTGGAGGAGTAAATCACAGTCTCTGGGTTAGTACTTTCCACTCTTTTTGTGTGCGTATTCTGCGTCGAGAAGCAGAAAAACTTGGTTATAATAAAAACTTTGTTATTTTTGACAGTCTTGATCAGCGCAAACTGGTTAAAGAAGTTTTAAAGTCAAAAAATTTGGATCCTAAAAAAACTAAACCAAGATCAGTGTTAAATAAAATTTCAAACGCTAAAAACGAATTAAAAACCCCAGAGCAGATGAGTGCGGTTTCTGGCAGTTTTTTTGATAAGACTGCTGCTGATATTTACGAAGAATATCAAAAGCGGCTTAAAGAAAATAATGCTATGGATTTTGACGATTTAATCCAGCAGACAGTAAGATTATTTGAAGAATTCCCACTTGTTTTAGAGCACTATCAGGAGCGTTTTAAATATATTCTGGTAGATGAGTACCAGGATGTGAACCATGCTCAGTATCAGCTGGTAAATTTACTGGCAGAGCGCTATCGTAATGTTTGTGTTGTAGGTGATCCAGATCAGGGAATTGTGCGTCCATAAGGGTTATTATGGTTTTAAGGTATTGGAACCTTTAAGACAAGAATATCTGTCTTAATGTCAAACAACTTATCCTAAGAAGAAACTCAAGGGGGAGTGCAGCATGTTGTTAAAGCTCTAAGTCAACTAGTCAACGGGTTGCGACTGAAGAGCAAGACATAAGGTGTAATATAAGGATAAAAGCTAGACTGCTTGAAGGATAGACTGAGAGGTGTTATGGTCCTCTATCAGGGAAAGTTGGCTATTAACCTGATATCAACCTTGATAACAAGAGTTAAATTGAATCTTGGTATCAATATCAGTGAAATATAAATACTCTTTCATTGATTGATATTCAAAATAAGGTTGGCTCACTTATAGATATAAGAAAAAGTCAAAAGTCCTATCCGATAATTACACATCCAGAACCAATTAATCTAAATGGAGAAGACCTAAATAGGAATGCTTAAAAGCTATGTTCTTGTTAAGGAACTGAAAATCCTAAATGGTCTCGGAGTCATCGTAGTAGTCTGAAATAGGGAAAGCCTATTACATGGCGAAGGATGACAGTAAATGATAGTATAAAA
Source organism: Halanaerobium sp. (assembly GCA_041694515.1). Classification (GTDB taxonomy): domain Bacteria; phylum Bacillota; class Halanaerobiia; order Halanaerobiales; family Halanaerobiaceae; genus Halanaerobium. Next base: position 14,858 of record JASMSZ010000015.1, on the reverse strand, counting down.
TAAATAGGAAGGAGCGAGATGCTTTATAAGAGATCCTATGGTAGTTTTATACAATTTGGCGAAACAAGCTAAAAAAGATGATTACACATTTAAGAGATTATATAGAAATTTATATAACGAGGAATTCTATCTAAAAGCATATGACAATATATATGCCAACCATGGAAGTTCTACTAAAGGTGTAGATGGTCAAACAGCAGATGGATTCAGTATGAATAAAGTTAAGAAGTTAATCCAAAGGCTAAGAAATGAAAAATATCAACCCAAACCAGTAAAAAGAGTTTATATACCAAAAAAGAATGGCAAAAAAAGAACATTAGGAATACCTACATTTAATGATAGATTAGTACAAGAAGTAGTCAGAATGATACTTGAGTCTATTTATGAAGAAAGTTTCTCAAAACATTCACATGGATTCAGAAAAGAAAAAAGTTGTCATACAGCATTAATTGAAGTTAAAAAAGATTTTACTGGTGTTAATTGGTTTGTTGAGGGAGATATTAAAAGTTTCTTTGATACTATTGATCATCATATTCTAATAGATATCTTACGAAAAAAGATTAAAGATGAAAAATTCATTAGATTAATTTGGAAGTTTCTTGGAGCAGGATATATTGATAACTGGAAGTGCTATGGAACCTACTCTGGTACTCCTCAAGGAGGAATAATTAGTCCTTTACTTGCTAATATATATCTTGATCAGCTTGATAAATATGTAGAAGAATATAGAGAAAAATTTAAAGAAGGTAATCCTAAATCTAAAAAACGTAATACTGAATACAGAAAATATGCTACTAGAATAAGAAGGTTAAAGAAAAAATACGAACCGATTTGGAATAAAATTACCGAAGAAGAAAAAGCTGATATAATTAATAAAAAGAAGGAATGGGAAAAGAAGAAATTAAGTCTACCATATTATGATCCAATCCATGAAGGATATAAGGACATCAAATATGTAAGATATGCTGATGATTTTATTATTGGAGTATATGGGAGTAAAAATGACTGTAAAAAGATTAAAAAAGACTTAAATAATTTTCTCAACAAGAAATTAAATATAAAATTATCTAATGAAAAAACTTTAATAACTCATAATTCAAAGAAAGCAAGTTTTTTAGGATATGATATATCAATAATGAATGACCAAAGAACTTTCAAAAATAAAAAGGGACATAAAGTAAGAAATAATAATAAAAAAGTTGCCTTATATATGCCCCAAAATAGAATCAGAGATTATATTGTACAACATAATCTCGTTAAAGATATTGACAGTAAAGATTGGCGTATGTTGCATAGACCCAAACTAATTAATCATCCCGAATTAGAAATTATAAGTCACTATAATGCTGAAATAAGAGGTTTATATAATTATTATAGACTGGCTAAAAATGTTTCGGTATATATGTGGCAATTTAGACATGTAATGGAATATAGTTGTCTGGCTACAATAGCAAATAAGCGAAAAAGTACAATAGCAAAAGTTAAAACTAAACTAAAAAATGGAGAAGATTGGGGTATATGGTATGAAACGAAAAAAGGAGAAAAATTCCTGCCATTCTACAATGAAGGGTTTAAACAGGTAAGAGATTACCAATTGAATGACTATGACTCAAATACTGTAGATGAATACCCAAATTTATATCCTTATTATAATAATACAACTAGTTTAGTTGATAGACTTAAAGCTTATAAATGTGAAATGTGTGGTACAGAAGATGAAAATAAAAAATACGAAGTCCATCATGTTAATAAACTTAAAAATCTAAAAGGGAAGAAAAAATGGGAAAAAGTAATGATAGCCAAAAACAGAAAAACTCTTATAATGTGTAAAGAATGTCATGATAAACTTCATGAAGGAAAGCTTGATTAACTAAATAAATCATTAATAGAGAGCCACATACTTTGAAAGGAGTACGTGTGGTTCGGAGGGGGGTTCACTGAAAACCTGCTTTAGAGATAAAGTAAGGCGTTGGGTTCCTACCCTACTATGGTTTTAGAGGAGCAGATATCCGTAATATTTTAAACTTTGAGGATGATTATCCTGATGTTAGAACTATTCGCCTGGAGCAGAATTATCGTTCGAAAGGTAATATTTTAAAAGCTGCCCAGGCAGTGATTAAAAATAATTCTTCCCGCAGAGAAAAAGAACTCTGGACAGATCAAGGAGAGGGTCCAAAACTTGAGTTATATGAGGCAAAAGATGAAAAAGAAGAAGCTGACTTTGTCTGTCGGACAGCTAAAGAATTGACAGAAAAAAAAGATCTGACATATGATGATCTGGCTGTTTTATATAGAACAAATTCTCAGTCCCGGGCTTTTGAGGATATGCTGATGAAATACGGGATCCCCTATCAAATTGTTGGTGGAGTTCGTTTTTATGAGCGGATGGAAATCAAAGATATTATGGCCTATCTACGCTTGATATATAATCCGGCTGATGACATTAGCTTTTTGAGAATAATTAATCGTCCTAAAAGAGGAATTGGAGCCGGAACTCTGGCTAAAGTCCAGGATTTTGCAGCAGCTGAAGGTCTTAACTTATATGATGCTGCTTTAAAGTCCAGAGAGAATCCTGCTTTAAGTGGTACTTATGCTAAAAGGGTACTTCATTTTACAGAAATCATAGAAGAATTGAGAGCAGAGCAGGAGGAGATTGCTCTGGCCCGCCTGACCGAAAAACTTTTAGATAAGAGTGGTTACCGCCATAACTTAGAAGAAGAAAAAACAGCTGACGCAGAAAGCAGATTGGAAAATATTGAAGAACTATTTTCTGTAATTAACGAATATATGAAAAATAGTGATAATAATACTCTGGCAGGTTTTTTAGAAGAAGTTACTCTGATGTCAGATATTGATTCAATGGATGAAGAACAGAGTTCCTTAACTTTGATGACTATTCATTCTGCTAAGGGGCTCGAATTCCCGGTGGTCTTTTTAGTTGGAATGGAAGATGGTATTTTCCCTCATTCAAACTCAATGTTTGAGCAGCAGGGGATGGAGGAAGAGAGGCGCCTCTGCTATGTTGGAATGACCAGAGCTGAAGATAGGTTGTATTTAAGTAGAGCTCAGGTCAGACTTCGTTTTGGAGAAAGAAAAATGAATCCACCTTCTCAATTTATTCAAGAGATACCAGCTGAACTGCTCTCTGGAGCAGCAGATACTCGTTCTGAGATGGCAAAAGAAGAAGAGCTAATTCACAGTGATAATTCTGGTACAGACTATGCTATTGGTCAAAAAATTGTTCATCCTCGCTGGGGAATTGGGACAATTCTTTCGATCAGAGGAGATAAAAATCCAGAATTGAAGATTGCCTTTGAACAGGGAAAAACCAGAAATTTACTGGCCGAATATGCTCCAATTCAGAAAGTATAGGCAGGTGTTAGAATGTCAAAATTAACAGAAGCAAAAGCTGAAAAGAAAATTAAGGCTTTAAGAGAAAAAATTAGAGAACATGAATATAAATATTTTGTACTGGATGATCCTTCAATTTCTGATGCTGAATTTGATCAGCTGATGCAGAAATTGATTAAATTAGAAGCAGAATTTCCGGAGCTGATAACTGAAGATTCTCCTACTCAGAGAGTCGGAGGGGAGGTTCTGGATGAATTTGAAAAAGTAGAGCACTCTTCTACAATGCTCAGTCTGGATAATGCTTTTGGGGCAGGAGAGTTAAGAGATTTTGATAAAAGAATACAAAAAAACCTTGATGGTGAAGATTATCAGTATGTGGTAGAACATAAAATTGATGGTCTTTCTGCAGTGATGCGTTACAATAATGGTAGTTTTGAGTTGGGAGCAACCAGGGGTAATGGGGAAGTAGGTGAGGATATCACCAAAAACATGAAAACTATTCGTTCTCTTCCCTTAAAAATTGAAGAAGAAGCTGAACTGGAACTCAGAGGTGAAATTTATTTACCTAAAAGTGAATTTCAGCGGTTAAATGAAATAAGGCTGGAAAATGATGAGTCTCCCTTTGCTAATCCCCGTAATGCAGCGGCTGGATCAGTTAGGCAGTTAGACAGCAAAGTTGCAGCTCAGCGCAGCCTTTCGATTTTAATTTATGATCTCATCTCCCATTCGGAAAGAGAATTTGAAACCCATCTTGAAGTTTTTTCCTATCTCAAAGAACAGGGTTTTAAGGTTAACTGGCATCAGTCTGCTGCTGAGATAGAAGCAGTGATAGATATCTGTGAGCGCTGGCAGGAAGAAAGAGAAAGTCTTGATTTTGAAATTGATGGTCTGGTCATTAAAATTAATAATTTGGCTTTAAGAGAAAAATTGGGTACAACAGCCAGATCACCACGCTGGGCAGTTGCCTATAAATTTCCTGCCCAGCAGAAAACAACAAAGATCAAAGATATAGAAATTTCTCTGGGCCGCACCGGTGCTCTGACTCCGACTGCTATTTTAGAACCAGTAGAACTTGCTGGTTCAACTGTCAGCAGAGCTACTCTGCATAACGAAGATGAAATTAAAAGAAAAGATATCCGGATTGGTGATACTGTTCTGGTGCAGAAAGCAGGAGATGTTATTCCTGAGGTAGTAAAAGTAATCAAAGAAGAACGAGATGGAAGTGAAAAAGAATTCGAGATGCCCGATAAGTGTCCTGTCTGTGGTAGTGAAGTTATTAGACCCGAAGGAGAAGCGGTAACCCGCTGTACCAATATTAGCTGTCCGGCTCAGCGCAAAGAAAGTATACTCCATTTTGTTTCCAGAGATGCAATGAATATTGATGGAGTGGGGCCGGCTTTAATTGAGCAGCTGCTGGAAAACAATTTAATTGAGGACTATGCTGATTTATACTTCCTTAAGCAGTCACATCTTAAAGACCTGGAGCGAATGGGAGAAAAATCTTCAGAAAATGTAATAGAAGCAATTGCAGCCAGTAAGGATAGAGAATTTTTTAGAGTTATTTATGCCTTAGGTATCAGACATGTTGGGATTGGGGCTGCCAGAATTTTAGCCGAAAATTTTGATTCAATAGAAGAGATAAAAGCAGCTTCGGCTGAAAGTCTGGAAGAAATTGATGAGATAGGACCTGTAATTGCCGAAAGTATTGTTGGATTTTTTCAGGAAAGACATAATAGGGATCTTTTAAGCCGACTAAAACAGGCAGGCATCAGACTGGAAAAAGAAAAAGATCAGGAAAATGAGAAGTTTTTAGATGGTCTAAAATTTGTTTTTACAGGATCACTTAACAATTATACCCGTTCTGAAGTCAAGGACCTGGTGGAAAAAGCTGGAGGAAGAGCAGTTTCTTCGGTTAGTTCTAAAACAGATTATCTGGTTATCGGAGATAATCCTGGTTCTAAATATGATAAAGCTCAGGAACTGGGAGTAAAAATTTTAACTGAATCTGAATTCAAAGAAATGATTGAGCAAGGCCAAAAGACTTCTAAGCAAAAAGAAAATTAAAGTGTTAGAAAGCTATAATAAAACTAATTTAACATCGACTATCCTAAAGTGAGGAGGAAATTTAGATGATTGATAAAAAAGATGTAGAATATGCAGCAGGACTGGCTCAACTTAAGCTTGATGAAGAAGAGAAAGAAAAGTATACAGAGCAGATTGGTGAAATTTTAAATTATGTTGATAAGCTGAGTGAACTGGATACAGATGATGTTGTGCCCACAGCCTATACTGTTCCCATGAAAAATGTTCTGCGTAAAGATGAAGTAAAAGAATCTCTACCACGCGAGAAATCACTGGCAAATGCGCCAGACGAAAAAGATGGACACTTTAGAGCTCCAAAAATTATGTCAGATTAAGCAGCTGAGGAGGTAAGATAATAAAATGAATATTTATGATCTAACGATTCACGAATTAAAAGAAAAAATTGCTGCCGGAGAATTGACTCCAGCAGAGATAAAAAAGGCATATTCAGATAGAATTAATGAGGTAGAAGATAGAGTTAAGTCTTATATTACAATAATTGATGAGCTGGCAGGTGATGAGCTTGCAGACTATGAAAATAAAAAAGAAGGCCTGCTGGCTGGAATTCCAATTGCAGTTAAGGATAATATGTCAACTGATGGAATTAAAACCAGCTGTGGTTCTAAAATGCTGGAAAACTATAAACCACCATATGATGCAGCAGTAGTGGAAAAATTAAATGAAGCCGGGGCAGTTATAATGGGGAAAACAAATATGGATGAGTTTGCAATGGGTTCTTCCACAGAAAACTCTGCTTTTTTTGTTACTCATAACCCCTGGAACTTAAATCATGCTCCTGGTGGATCGAGTGGAGGTTCAGCTGCCGCTGTTGCTGCCGGAGAATGCGCAGCAGCTCTTGGTTCTGATACAGGTGGCTCGATCAGACAGCCTGCATCTTACTGTGGTGTAGTTGGTTTAAAACCTACCTATGGAATGGTTTCACGTTATGGTTTAGTTGCCTTTGCTTCTTCTTTAGATCAAATTGGACCAATTACTAAAGATGTTGAAGATAGTGCAATTTTAATGAATGTAATCGCAGGCCATGACCCACAGGATTCGACTTCTATTGCAGGTAAAAAAGAGGATTATACTAAATATCTAAAAGAAGATGTAAGCGGGATGAAAATTGGAATTCCCGAAGAATATTTCAATTTGGAATTTGATGAAGAAGTTAAAGCCAGTGTCCTGGCAGCAGTGGAAAAATTAAAAGAAGCGGGTGCTGAAGTAGAAACAGTACATATGACAGATGCCTCTTATGCACTGGCAGCTTATTATGTAATTGCTCCCGCGGAAGCCAGCTCCAATCTGGCCCGTTATGATGGAGTACGCTATGGACTTCGTAGTGAGCAGGCAGCTGATGTAAGTGAGATGTTTACCAATACCAGACATGAGGGTTTTGGTGATGAGGTAAAAAGAAGAATTATGATCGGAACCTATGCTTTAAGTTCAGGTTATTATGATGCTTATTACCTTAAGGCACAGAAGGTTAGAACCCTGATTAAAGATGATTTTGACCGTATCTTTAATGATTTTGATCTGATCCTAACTCCAACCGCGCCCTCAACAGCGATTGAACTGGAATCAAAAAGTGACCCTTTAGAAATGTACCATACAGATATCTTTACAGTACCAGTAAATATAGCTGGTGTACCTGCAGTGTCTGTTCCCTGTGGTTTTGACAGCAGTGAGATGCCAATTGGTCTGCAGTTAATCGGACCTCATTTTGGTGAGGGAAAAATAATTCAGGCAGCTTATACCTTAGAGAAATTATTAAATATTAGCGAAAAGAGAGCAGAACTATAAATCATTGAGAGAGGTGAAAAAATGACCACTAAATACGAAACAGTAATTGGACTTGAAGTCCATGTCCAGTTAAATACAGATTCCAAAATTTTCTGCGGCTGCAGTACAGAATTTGGAAAAGAGCCAAATGAAAATACATGTCCGGTCTGTCTGGGATTACCAGGAACTCTACCGGTTTTAAATAAAAAAGTAGTAGATTATGCAATTATGGCAGGACTTGCTTTAAATTGTGATATTGCAGAATACTCTAAGTTTGATCGTAAAAATTATTTCTATCCAGATTTACCTAAAGCTTATCAGATTTCTCAGTTTGACCTGCCGGTTGCCGAGAATGGTGAGATTGAAATAGAAACTGAAGCAGGGCTCTTCAACATTGGAGTTACCAGAGTTCATCTGGAAGAAGATGCAGGTAAGTTGATTCATGAGGGAAGTATTGATAAATCAAAGGGTAGTTTAGTAGATTACAATAGAACTGGAGTACCTCTGATCGAGATTGTAAGTGAACCGGATATGAGGACTCCAGCTCAGGCAAAAGCCTATTTAACAGAGTTAAAAATGATTATGGAATATCTTGATATTTCTGACTGTAATATGGAAGAAGGATCACTGCGCTGTGATGCAAATGTTTCACTGCGGCCTGTGGGTCAGGAAGAGTTTGGTATCAAAGCAGAGTTGAAGAATATGAACTCCTTTAGTGCTGTAGAAAAGGGCTTAGAATATGAGGTTAAAAGGCAGCAGAAACTACTTGACGAAGGGAAAAAAGTAGTTCAGGAAACAAGAACCTGGGATGAGTCTTTAAATAAGACAATTTCTATGCGCGGTAAGGAAGAAGCACATGATTACCGCTACTTCCCTGAGCCTGACTTAGTTCCTTTAGAAATTGATGCAGCCTGGAAAGAAGAAATGAGAAAAGAAATTCCAGAGCTGCCTAGAGAAAAATACAAACGCTTTATTTCCGAACTGGGGCTGCCTGAGTATGATGCAGGTGTTTTAACCGGAGATAAAGATCTGGCAGTTTTCTTTGAAGAAGTACTTTCTGATTATGATGATCCTAAAAATTTGAGCAACTGGATGATGGGAGAATTTTTGAGGTTATTAAATGAAAATGGTCAGGCTCCATTCGAATCTGGAGTTAGTCCAATTAATCTGGCGAAAATGCTAAAAATGATTGATCAGGATATTATCAGTGGTAAAATTGCTAAAAAAGTTTTTGAGAAAATGTACAATAGCGGCAGTGATCCGGAAACTATTGTCGAAGAGGAAGGATTAAAACAGATTAGTGATCAGAATGAATTAGAAAATATTGTAGATTCGATTATTGAAGCTAATCCAGATGCAGTAGAAGATGTAGAGAATGGTAAAGAAAGAGCAATTGGATTTTTAGTGGGGCAGGTTATGAAAGAAACAAGAGGTAAGGCTAATCCTGGTCTGGTAAATCAAATGCTCAGAGATAAATTAATGAATTAATTAGTGTTTAACTCAATTGTTATTAGCTAAATTAGCAGCTGGCTTCTGGATCTACACAGTTCTGGAGGCCAGTTAAAATTAGAAGCTGAATATTATTTTTAAGGGTGATTTTTTTGAAAATTAAATCTATAAAAGAAAAAGTACAGAATAGAATACCGGGGCCGACAAGAATTCAGCATTATTATTCAGTTTTAGTCCCTTTAATAGAAATAAATGGAGAGATTCATTTAATATATGAGCTGCGGTCTCAAAATTTAAAAACTCAGCCGGGAGAAGTATCATTTCCGGGAGGTAGAATCGAGCGGGGAGAAGAGTTTTCTCAGGCTGCAGTTAGGGAATGCAGTGAAGAACTTTTAATTTCTGAATCAAAAATAGAACTTTTAGGAGAGACTGATTATTTAATAACACCTTATAATTTTATAATTTACAGTTTTGTTGGTAAAATTAATATTGATTCAATTGAGTCAATCAAGGTCAATAATTATGAAGTGGAAGAAATCTTTACAGTCCCTCTGGAATTTTTTCTTAATCATCAGGCTGAAAAATATGCAGCTGTTTTAAAAAGTGAATATGATCAGGATTTTCCCTATCATCTTTTACCACAGGGAGAAAAATTCAACCCCCGTCAGGGAGATTACCAGATTTATTTTTACCGCTATCAGGATCGAGTTATCTGGGGTATTACAGCCGAAATTACTAAAGCTTTTATAGATATTATAAAACACTAAAAGTTTATTAGTATTTTAATTAATTAGAATAGGATATCACAATGTTTATGCACAACTTTGTTAAAAAATCTTTAAATAGCTTGACATTTTATTCACTATATCGTATTATTTAGATAATGCAATACAAATTCGGATTGGAGGTAGCAAAATGCTTTTTTTTACAGGTGAAAAGGGAAAGGAAGTTCTGGAAAAAAATGAAGATGTTCTGGAAGAAGAAGCAAAATTATTAAAAGCGCTGGCTCATCCTGTGAGGCTGGTGATTGTCAAGGGTTTAATGGCCGAAGAAGGATGTAATGTTTCAGAAATGCAGGAATGTTTAAATATTCCTCAATCAACATTATCTCAGCATTTAGCGAAATTAAGAGAAGCCAATATTTTAAATAGTGAAAGAAACGGACTCGAAAGAAATTATTATGTTGTTAATGAAACAATTATGGAGATTATAAATGTACTCAGTGATTTCGAAAAATAAGTAAATTTTAAAGAGTTTCAGATTAAAAATTTAGGAGGTATAAAATGTCAGATAAAGTAATAATAGTAGGCGGAGTTGCTGGAGGAGCAAGTACCGCAGCTCGACTGCGAAGAATGGATGAAGATCTTGAGATAATTATGTTAGAAAAAGGAGAACATATTTCCTTTGCCAATTGTGGACTGCCATATCATATTGGAGAAGTAATTGAGGAAAGAGAAAAACTTTTAGTTCAAACTCCTCAATCAATGCAGGAAAGATTTAAAATTGATGTTAGAATTCAACATCAGGCTGTAAAAATTAACCGTGAGCAAAAATCAGTTGAAATAAAAGATTTAAAAAGTGGAGAAATATATAAAGAAAGCTATGATAAATTAGTTTTATCTCCCGGGGCAGAACCTATCAAGCCACCTCTTCCTGGTCTGGATTTTCCAGAAGTTTTTACACTGAGAAATATTCCAGATACAGATAAAATAAAGAATTTTGTAGATAACCAAAAGCCGACAAGAGCTGTAGTAGTTGGAGGAGGTTTTATTGGTCTGGAAATGGCTGAAAATCTTCACGAAAGAGGAATCGAAGTGTCAGTGGTTGAAATGATGGATCAACTGATGGGTTCTTTAGATTACGAAATGGCTGCAATGCTGCATAATCATCTCAGAACTAAAGGTATTGATCTTCATTTAGGAGATGGCATTGCAGCAGTAGAAGAGGCTGATCAAAGAAAAATAGTAAAACTGCAGAGCGGCAGGACAATTAAAACTGATATGATTATTTTATCTATCGGAGTTAGTCCCCGAACTGAGCTGGCAGAAGAAGCTGGGCTGGAAATTGGAAGTAGTAAGGGGATCAAAGTAAACGAATATTTGCAGACATCTGATCCCAGTATTTATGCGATTGGTGATGCAATTGAAGTCAAAGATTTAGTTACAAAGCAAGCTGTACGAATTCCTCTGGCCGGACCTGCAAATAAACAGGGGAGAATAGCAGCCGATAATATCTGCGGCAGAAAAGAAAAATACAAAGGAACTCAGGGAACTTCAATTGCTAAGGCTTTTGATTTATCTATTGCTTCAACAGGGGTTTCGGAGAAAAAACTTCAGGATTTAAAATGGGATTATAAAGTTATTCATATCAATTCCAATAATCATGCTGGTTATTATCCGGGTGCAGTTCCCATGATGATTAAATTAATTTTTGCTCCCGAAAACGGTAGAGTACTGGGAGCACAGATTGTCGGTTATGATGGGGTTGATAAAAGAATAGATGTTCTGGCTGCAGCAGTCAGGCAGGAAATGGATGTTTTTGATCTGCAGGAGCTGGAACTTGCTTATGCACCACCCTTTGGTTCAGCAAAGGATCCTGTGAATATGGCAGGGTTTGCTGCTGGTAATCTCTTAAAAGGGGTTGTAGATACTGCTTACTGGCAGGAATTAGAAAATATCAATCCAGAAGAGACTGTTATTTTAGATGTGCGAGAAGAAGTTGAAACCCAATTAGGTAGTATTAAAGACTCAATTAATATTCCATTAAATGATTTACGGGATAATTTGGATCGACTTGATCCAGCAAAAGAATATATAGTTTATTGTGCCGTTGGGTTAAGAGGTTATATAGCTGCGCGAATAATGCAGCAAAATGGTTTTTCTAAAGTTCGCAACTTAAGTGGCGGCTATAAATTATATAAGGCTGTTCAAGATGATCAGGAACAGGTTATTGAAGATCCTGCTGAAGCTGGCTATAATTCTGCAGAAAGTCCAGAAGAAGCTAAACAGGTCAGTAAAGATATGCTCAAACACAGTCGAGGTACAGTGGTAGAACTTGATGCCTGTGGTCTGCAGTGTCCGGGTCCAATTATGCAGGTTTATAAGAAAATGGAAAAAATGGAAAATGGAGATATTCTGGAAGTGACAGCAACTGATCCTGGTTTTATGCAGGATATTAAAGCCTGGGCTAAAAACACAGGCAATACAGTTTTAAAAATAGAAGAGCTTGCCGATAAAATAGAAGTTACTCTTTTAAAAGGTCAGTCTACTGCAGATCAGCAGGGAAAAAAATTGGCTAAAAATACTGCTTCTCAACCAGTTCAGAAAGGAAAATCTATGATTGTCTTTAGTGGTGAACTGGATAAAGCAATAGCCTCATTTATAATTGCCAATGGAGCAGCTGCAATGGGTAATCAGGTAACCCTGTTCTTTACTTTCTGGGGATTAAATATTTTAAGAAAAGACGGTCCCGTTAAAGCTGATAAAAATATGATGGAAAAAATGTTTGCTAAAATGATGCCTCAGGGCAGCAAAAAACTCCCTCTTTCTAATATGAATATGATGGGAATTGGCCCCAAAATGATTAGGGGCATTATGGAGAAAAAAGGTATTGATTCTCTGGAAGAATTAATCGAAAATGCTGTAGATAATGGAGTTAGACTTGTTGCCTGTCAGATGACAATGGATATGCTCGGTATTAAAAAAGAAGAATTAATTTCAGGTGTTGAAGTTGGGGGAGTAGCAACTTTCTTAGGTTCAGCAGACGAATCAAATATGAGTCTATTTATTTAAATAAAAATATATTTAAATTCAAACCCCGGCCAGAGTTTAATTTGATCTCTGGCCGGGGTTTTTATAATTGTTTAAATTAATATATTTTAAGATCTTATATATTTAGCAAGAAAAAACCATTAAGTATTCATCTTCATTCTTTTTCCATTCTGGCAAAAATACTTTTAAATTTTAATCTTAACCAGATTGAGGCCGGTAAAATATTGGCGGCTTCTGAAATTGGAAAAGCAAACCAGAGATATTCCAGACCAAAAAAATGACCCAGCAGATACATTACAGGCAGCAGCACTATAATCTGCCGCAGAAATGAGAAAAATAAGCTGGGGAAGCCATTACCCAGGGCCTGAAAAGTAGTTGAAATAATTATTGCAGGACCAATTACAGGAAAAGCAATACTTATTTTTTTCAGAGCATTTGTGCCAATCTTAAGCAGCTGGGGATCACTGTTAAACATCTTAATCAATAATTCGGGTACAGTTTGAAATATAATAAAGCCTGTAGTTGTAAAAGTTACAGCAACTAAAAGAGCAGATTTAAAGGTCGTTTTCATCCGCTCAGGGTTGTTGTGGCCGTAATTATAACCCATTATCGGCATATAACCCTGATTGAGACCAAAAACTGGCATAAAAACAAAGGACTGCAGCCTAAAATAAATTCCGGCTGCTGCAATTGCAGTACTGCCAAAACCTGCCAGAATCTTATTCATTCCTCCCAGCATAAAGCTAGCCAGAAACTGCATTACCATTGCGGGAAAACCAACCACATAAATATCTCTGATTATTTGAAAGTCAAAAGAAAAGTCTTTTAAAGAAATCTGAAGCTCATTTTTTTTACTGAAAAGCAGGATATAAACTAAAAAGCTGCCGCTAATTAGACGAGCAGTTACTGTTGCAGTTGCTGCACCAGCTACTCCCATCTCAGGAAAAATCCAGAGCCCATAAATCAAAAATGGGTCAAGAATGATATTCAAAATAGAGCCGATCAGCATAGCTATCATAGGTGTAAATGTATTACCCTCTCCCCGCAGTATATTATTGCTAATCATTGGGAAAAACATAGCTGTAGAGCCAATTAAAATAATTTTTATGTATTCACTTCCCAACCTAATCAAATTAGCTTCACCTGTAAATAGCTGGAGAATCTGATTAGAAAATAAAAAACCAAAAATAGCAACTATAATCCCATAGAATACAGAAAGCATAATACTGTGTTCCGCTGCATTTACAGCAGCATGTTTATTGTTTTCTCCAAGTCGTCTGGAAATTAACGAACTGGCTCCAACACCGGTTCCTACTCCAATACCGATTAAAATAATTTGAATCGGAAAAGCTAGAGAGAGAGCGGAAAGAGCATCAGTACTGATTCTCCCTACATAAATACTGTCAACTACGTTATATAAAGCCTGAATCGCCATCGCAATAATTGAAGGTATCGAGAGCCTTATCAGCAGTGGAATTATTGGTTCTGTGCCGAGTTTTTGAGAATTACTTTCCATTTTAACTGCCTCCAGTTATCTATTATTTAAAATATGTTGTTAAATACGAAATTACGGGGATACTGAGTGCGGCCATTAAAGTAGAAAAAAATAAACTTTCAGCTGCAAAAACATAATTTCCCTCATATCTTTCAGCGAAAATAACTCCATTGGCAGCAGCCGGCATTGCTATTTGTAAAACTAAAATACTCCTTATTGGATCAGCAGTGTTAAAATAATTTAAAATAAGCAGAGCTGCAGCAGGAATTATTAATAATTTTAAAGTTGAGTAGGCAATGATATTTAAATCCTTAAAAATACCAGATATTTTAATCTGGGCCAGACTACTACCAATAACCAGCATGGAAAGCGGAAAAGTAGCTTCTGCCAGCATATCAACAGCTGTCATTACTGCAGTTGGAAGTTTGAGACCTGTTAACATTAAAACTAAGCCAATAATAATTGCAATTACCCCATTATTAAAAATATCCCTTAAATTAATTTTTTTCTCTTCCTTTCCCCGTAAAAATAGATTGGCTCCATAGGTCCATAAAAAGATATTAAAGACCACAACTCCAATTGAGCCGAAGAAAATACCGTTTTCCGGAAATATCACATCTATTACAGGCAGCCCCATATACCCAACATTACCAAAGATCAGAAAAAATTTAAGTACAATTTTTTTGTCCCTGGAAATTGGAAACAAGCTGGAAATTAATGAGGCAGCAGCTATTAGAATTAAATAGAAAGCAATCCAGTATAAAAATAAATTTTTAAAGTCTCCCAGCATTTTAGCTGTGATTTCAATTTGTAGGGAAGAAATTAACATAGCAGGTAGGATTAAGTCTAAAAGCAGTTTAGAGATGGCTCCGGTTTCTTTTTTGTCTAGATGTTTACTGCGCCTGAGAAAATAACCGACAGCAATTAGG
>JASMSZ010000014.1:0-2126 GCA_041694515.1 Halanaerobium sp. | reverse complement strand
TTTATCTCTTTAATACTCGCTTATTCGCAGTTTTTCATATTTCTTTGAATTAGAAAAACAGAAACTTAAGACATAAATATTAATTTTTGGAAATATAGAAACGACCTGATTAAAAATCTAACTCTTTTCTAAAAAATTACTCTATGGTCGCTTTGAATCTCCACATAACCATGGCGGTCTTACCTCCCATATCTCCCAGGATCTATGTCCCAACATTCCTTCGTTCTACCTTCCCATGGGTGGAGGCCGGCTCTGCTCCTATACCGGGTCTTAACTTCTGTTAAGCCCTTTTGGTGTAAATAATTTCCGGCTAATCCAGTCTTCCTCTTTCAAAGTTCTATTACTCAACTTTAAACAAACTT
Organism: Halanaerobium sp.; assembly: GCA_041694515.1. Classification (GTDB taxonomy): domain Bacteria; phylum Bacillota; class Halanaerobiia; order Halanaerobiales; family Halanaerobiaceae; genus Halanaerobium. The sequence goes on along the minus strand of JASMSZ010000014.1, from coordinate 1,764 downwards.
TCTTAAGTCAACAAACTTAGTAAACATTAACAACAATACACTTAATACTTAAGCTACTTCCTGTAAATCTAAATTTCTCTCAATATCGTTCATCAACTTTTGACCATCATAATTAACATGTTTTTGACCCAGTGCAAAAAATATTCTAATCAATTTGCAAGCCAGAGCTATCATTGACTGCTTTGGTTTTAAAGGGTTTTTTCTTCGAGTAGTATAGTATTCATGCAGCTGTTTAAACTCCTCATTTTTAGCCAGTATCGGCAGCATCACTCTGTAGAGTAATGCTCGTAATCTGGGTCTTCCTCTTTTAGTTATCCTGGTTTGCCCCAAATGTTTACCTGAGCTGTGTTCTTTTAAGTTTAAACCTGCCAGTTTCTGTATCTGTCTGGGATGATCATAATCATTTATATTCCCAACTTCTGCAATAAAACCGGCCACAGTGATTATCCCTACACCCTTTACTGACTCCATATATTTAGCTTCTTCCATGCTGTTAAATAACTTTTCTACTTTTTCTTCAAGCAGTTCTTTCTGGTTGTTTAAAAGCTCATACTGCTCAAGTAAATTCCTTAATTCATACTGGGTGAATTCTCCACCTTCTTTAATACCAATTGAGTTTAAAGCTGCTTTTTTGAGCTTTCTGGCTCTTTTAATCCCCACAGCTCTATTAGCACCCTTTTTGAAAATCTCAACTATTTCTTCCGCAGTTTTTTCAAGTATTAATTCTGGCAAAAAGAGTTCTTTTAAAATTGCAACTGATGCTTTTCCACTCCATTTTTTAAAAACAGTTTGATATTCAGGAAAATATTTATCTATCAGCTGCTGAATTTTATTTGAAAGATTCACTATATCCTTAACTAATCTTTCTCTGTGAGTCATTGCTGCTCTTAGATCTGCATATTCTTTTTCCGGCATATGTGGTATTGAATATCTGCCATCTATTACTAGTTTAGCTATGACTTTAGCATCTTTTCTGTCTGTTTTAGTTGGTGAATTATCATCAAGAGACTTACTCTTTTTAACATGAGCTGGATTTACTACTACCCTCAAAAAATCTGTCTTTCTTCTTAGATATTCTTCCAGGGGTAACCAGTAATGTCCTGTTGGCTCCATACCAACTATTACATTATCCTTATTTTCCTTCTCACTTACTTTTTTAACCCAGTGTAGAAGTTTTTTAAAACCTGCTTCATTGTTTTCAAAAAAGATTGCCTTATCATATTCTATTCCTCTAAAATTGAAGGCTCTTGCTGCATGTTTATTCTTTGCGATATCTACTCCCACTACCAGTGTTGAAACTTTTACTTGCATAATCTTTTTGTTTTGAGTATAATTCATATTAGATACCTCCTTGGTTTTTTAGAGATCAGAATGACCTCTGATACTCCGTATTATACCAAGGGGGTATTTTTTTGTCGATACTGATTTTTATTCATTACAGGAATGCTCCTATTATTGATTAATTTAATAACATTTAAACGTTTTCTATAACTCTCTCCAGTCTTGCCTTAATTTCCTGTGCTATTTCGTTAACCTTTTTATTCTCTGACATTCCAAGTGCTTTTTCGGGATCAATTGCTGCCAAATTAATCTCTTGATCATCATTTTCATAAATTATAACATTACAGGGAAGCAAAAGACCAAGTTCAGGTTCTTCTCCTATTCCTTCAAAAGCAAAAGCAGGATTACAGGCTTCAAGAATAACATAATTGCTCATCTCTTTATCCAACTTTTCTTTAAATATCTTTTTCATATCGAGTTCTG
>JASMSZ010000013.1:0-12163 GCA_041694515.1 Halanaerobium sp. | reverse complement strand
CTCCATCTTTAGAGTGGACAAAACTATTATGACCCGGGCCAGAAATTCCTTTATCCAGATCTTTTTCCATAATAGGATTTTCATCAGCTTTAATCCAGGGTCCCATCGGATTATCAGAGGTAGCATAACCAATTGAATAATCTGAAGAACTGTAAACATTTGCCGAATAGGTTAAATAATATTTATTTTTATGTTTTAATACATATGGCCCTTCATTCCACTGCCAGTCATTATTTAAGCCTTCCCATTTCTGACTGGGTTCTAATATCATTTTGGGTTCTCCTATTAATGAGCTGAAATCATCACTCATTTTTTGCACATAAATCTGGCTCATATGGATTCCATCTACAATATTTTCCGAGCAATCTTTAACATAATATAGATATTTCTTGTCATCCTCAATAAATATATGTCCATCAATAAATGACATCTCCCTCTCAAAAAGTGGTGCCGCTATATTGATAAATGGTCCCAGAGAATTATCGGCTTTTGCTACTGCAATTTTAAGGTGGCCGTCCCTATCTCTGGCACTATAAGTCATATAAAACTGTTCATTATATTCAATAACTTCCGGAGCCCAAAAATCTCCCTCACCCCAGCGATTTTCGAAATTAGAAGAATCGAGTGCAAGCCCCTTTTCCTCCCAGTTAACTAAGTCATTTGACTGCCAGACTTTAAAACCTAAACTCGGCACTGAAGTTGCATAAAGGTAATAAGTGTCATCAACCAGAATAACAAAGGGATCTCCAATATCAGTTATATTTCCAACCGGATTTGTATATTTCATTTCTTCTGCTCCTCCTGGATTAATTATTATGGTTAAAATTAATACAGTTAATAAAAACACTCTTTTAAACATCCTGCTCACCGATCCCCAATCACTAAATCTTTAACAAGTTCATCAAACAAGAAATCAGCCTGAACTAGCTTACCATAATTCTCAATTACTTTAAAAGTATTGACCAGTATTTTCCCCTGCCCGGACTCGATTTCAACCAGGGAAAGTGCAAAATCACCAAGCCAACCTTTAAAAGCACCTGCTTTAACTCGATAACTGCCGAAATCCGAAATGTTCTTTAGATAATATTCGGGATAGATGGAGTCAAGCTCCCAGTCCGTAATTTTATTAAAAGGAAGTTCTGGATAGTCTGCAGCAGCAAAAAAGTTAAATGAAGCCGCTTTGTCCCAGCTTTCCCCGGCTGGCTGGTTAATGAAGTTTAAATGATTTTTCTCTGCTATTTCTGAACCCGTTTCTGCCAGAAATAATAGTCTAGCTCCCTTTTTAACGGCTTCTTTTATTTCCTGATCCAGATAATCACTAACTATTAAACTGCTCTTGCTTGAGCTAGATTTTCCTCTTATCTTGTAGCCTTTTTCAACTAGTTTATTCCTGAATTGAGAATTGTTAACCCTTAAATCAAGCTCAATCTCATTTCTTATCTTTGCTGATCTCTTTAAATCAGGATAGACTCTAATTTCTGTCCGATCAAGAATAGGATTTTGTTTTTCCCCATTTAAATATAATTTTAACTTAAGCTCTCTGCTCTGAGCTTTATCAGTTTCGGCCAGTTCTATTAGTTTTTCTTCCAATTTAAGCCTGGAACTAGCTGAAACACTTATTTTATCCAACTTTATTTCTCTGTTGTTTCCGAACTGATAGTATAATTCTCCTTCTACTTCAGCCAGAGAATCATTGATAATCAATGGTTCAATTCTCAGTTTTTCTCCTGCATAAAGATTTCTCTTTTCAAGATTTAGGTTGATTAAAATTTCCTGATTATAACTTAGATCATAATCAAAATTTGGTTTTTCTTCTCTAAAGAAATCTAAAAAACCATTTGTTTCCCACTCAATATCACTTAATTCTGTAACAACATAACCACCAATTTCTTCTCTTTTTCTAATTTCTTCAATTAGATATTTCATCCCCTCTGATTCTCTTTTTTGAGCTGCCAGAGCTAAATCATCAAGGCTGGAAAAGATTTTATCAAGTTGATATTTTTCGAAATTAATTTCTGCTGTAATAGGGACTTTAAATTCTTCGTCAAATAATTTGGAACTGTTATTATACCACTGCGGTATTTTCTGATAGCGGGCTTTAATCCTGGTTGGCTCGGGCAGTCCCCACATTCCAAATTCGGAAAGCACTTTGATTTCATCATTGTGATACTCAGGATTAACATAATTTTTTTCAGGATTTCCAACCACATAATTATCCAGATCATCCTGCCAGCTTGCAGCATCTTCGGGCACAGCAAAATAGCGGTGGATATCATTGATATCGGTTTTTACATGAGCCCAGCCAGAGTTATCACAAATTGGACGAGTAGGATCTAACTTTTTAGCATAATCGTAAAACTCAGCCAGCCACTGCTGTTTTGCCTCATCCTCAGCCAGATCCCATTCTAAACCCCATTCTTCATTATAAATACTCCAGATAATAATTGAAGGGTGTTTTTTATCTCTTTTAACCATTTCCGTATATTCTTTTTTAAATAAATTTCGAGCTTCCTTTGTCCATTTTGCATAATTTGGCGGTTCTTCCCAGATTAAAAGCCCCATTTGATCTGCAGCTTTTAAATAATCTGGATCAGCGATCTTAATATGTTTTCGCAGTAAATTAAAACCAAGTTCCTTAACTTTTTTTATTTCTGCTTCAATCTGCTCCCGATTATCCAACTTATAACGAGAATGAGTCCAGAAAGCCTGATCAAGGGCTCCTCTAATGTAAAGAGGCTGATCATTTAAATAAAATTTATCACCTCTAATTTCAATTTTTCTAAAGGCAAAATAATCTCTGTGCTGATCTATTGTTTTGGCTCCTTCTTTTAAAGTGATCTTGAAATCATATAAAGCTGGAGATTCTGGTGACCAGCTCTGGATTTCTTCTAGTTTAAATTTTAGATCCTCTTCTAAAGCAAAAGATTTTTGCTTAATTTTTTTAGACTTATTTTCAGCTGAAAAAATTTCTACCTGCAGCACTGGACTCTGCAGTATAGCTGAATTATCTATTTCTGCTTTAAATTTAACAATTTTTTGCTTATAATCTGTTTGATATTCTACATTTTTAATAAAAGTTTGCGGTGTTTCTATCAGCTCAACATCCTGCCAGATTCCGCTGACCCGGCTGTACCAGCTGCCCTGTTTACCGTGGGGAATTTCATCATTATCTTCCGGATCATATACTTTTAGGTGAATCATATTTTGACCGCTTAATAAATCATCTGTCAGCTCAAAGCTAAAAGGAGTATAGCCGCCGGTATGAGAACCAACATAACTTCCATTACAGTAAAGTTCAGCCTGATAATCTACAGCCTTAAATTCAATGAAATACCGCCGGTCATCTCCTTTTTCCAGTTTAAAATCCTTATAGTACCAGACATAACCACAGTAATTATAAAATTCTTCACCATAGCTCTGCCAGGCTGCAGGAACTATAATTTCAGTCCCCTTAACTTCACTTTGATACCAATTGTTTTTTTCCCCAATATTCAATTCATCTTTTTTTATAATCCATTTACCATTTAAATTTATTATATTTTTTTGCATTATCAAACCTCCATCAGCCCTTCATACCTGTCAGGGCAATTCCCTTAACAAAATATTTTTGAGCAATCATAAAAATAATAATTACTGGAACAGCAGAGATAAATGCACCTGCCATTAATTTTCCAAATTCAGTCATGAAATTTGACTGCAGCAGTCTCAATCCGGGAGTTAGAGGGCGCATTTTGGCTGAATTTGTAATGATTAGCGGCCATAAAAATGCATTCCAGGAAGCTCTAAAAGTAAACAAGCCGAGAGCTATCAGAGCCGGTTTTGCCATTGGCAGAGCAATTATGTAGAAAATCTGAAATCTGTTACAGCCGTCAATGTAGGCTGCATCTTCTAATTCGGACGGAAGCCCTATAAAAAATTGCCGCATTAAAAAGACTCCAAAAACTGCTGCTACCTGAGGAAAAATCAAGGCCTGATAACTGTCAATCCAGCCCAGTCGATCCATAATTAAATAATTTGGAATTAGATTAGTAACTGGTGGAACCATCATTGTCGCCATTAACAGCCAGAATAAAATGTTTTTACCCTTAAATTCTAAACGGGCATAGGCATAAGCGGCTAATGAATCTACAGCCAGAACCAGAAAAGTTGTTGCTGTTGAAACAAAAAAACTATTAAAAAACCAGCGCAAAATTGGTGTCCGCGGTGAATCAAAAATTATATCATAAAAATTATCAAAGGTTACTTCTTTTGGAATTATTTCAATCGGCCAGGCAATAACCTGTGATTCTGGTTTTAAAGCAGTACTCAACATCCATAATAATGGTAAAATCCAGATTGCCGCAAAAGAAATAACAATTATATAAGTTAATATTCTTAAGTTCTTTTCTCTTTGCAATTAAACCAGCTCCTAATATTTAACATCTGATGACATGATTTTAAATTGAAAAATTCCAATTACAATAATAAATAAAGACACAATAATTGCCATTGCCGCAGCACCACCCATCTTATAATTAGTAAATGCTTCCTGCTGAATATACATTATTGCAACCTGGGTTGAACGACCAGGACCACCCTGGGTCATCATAAAAGGCTGACCAAAAACATTAAAGGAAGCAACTGTGGTCATAACCGTCACAAAAAGAGTGGTTGGTTTTAAAGACGGCAGAGTTATATACCAGAATTGTTCAAATATACTGGCACCGTCAATTTTTGCTGCTTCGTATAGATGCTGGGGAATATCCTGAAGGCCCGCTAAAAATAGAAGCATATTATGTCCTGCAGTCCACCAGACTGTTGTCACCACAAGGGAAATCCAGGCTGGTGTTTCTCGAGAAAGCCAGGCTACAGAATCAAGTCCCAGCTGGTTAAAGAAATAATTTATTAAACCGGTCTGGCTGTCGAGCATCCACATCCAGATCAGTGTAACACTGGTCACCGAAAGAATTACTGGAGTATAGAAAATACTTCTAAAAAGACCTTTATATTTAATTTTACTATCAACTAAAATTGCAAGTAATAAACCAATTAAAACAAGTGCCGGCACACTAAAAATTACAAACTGAAGGGTATTAACTAAAGCATTCCAGAAATAGCGGTTCTGTAAAGTGCCGGCAGTAAATAACTTTTGATAGTTTGCCAGACCAATAAAAGGCTTATTAAAACTTAAGGGTTCCCATTTATGCAGGCTAATATAAATTCCATAAAAAGCAGGGAAAGCTAAAAAGGCTGTGAAAAAAATTAGATGTGGAGTTATAAATAAATAAGGAGTTAACTTTCTTAAATATTTTTTAAACATTTCAATGCTCCTTTACAAAAAGTTTGTAAAAGGCGGGGGATTCCCCGCCTGTTTTAGCTGTTACTGAGTTTGTAAATATTCATCCAGGGCAATTTGTCCTGCTTCAGCAGCATCTTTTAGGGCTGCCTCAGGTTCTTTTTGACCCAGAATAGCCAGGTTAACTGCCTCATAATATGGAGTTAAAATACTGCTGGCAATTGGGTGTTTTGGTGGGAAAACTACACTGTCAACTTCCTGAGCAATAGAAGCCTGATGTTTCAAAGACTGAAAGGCTTCTGTATTGCGAACTGAATTTCTAGCAGGAATTTGACCAAATGCTGCCCACTGATCACTATTGTTTGAAATATATTTTACGAATTTAGCGGCTGCCTCAAATTCTGCATCTGAGTTCCCCTGTTTGCGGAAGAAAACAAAGTTATGAGAGTTTCCAGCAATAGCAAGCTTTTCTCCCATTCGTGGTACTGGATAAGACATAAAGTTTAATCCTTCCTGATCTTTAAAACCGCTGATCATCCAGATACCATTTAAATGCATACCAAGTCTTCCCTGTCTAAATAATGTAACTTCACCATCCTGCTGAATATCTGTTGGTGAATAACCTTTGTTATGAACTAAATCTACAGCATATTCTAAAGCTGCAATAGACTCTTCACTATCAACAACAACCTCTGTTTGATCTTCATTTAAGAATGAACCACCAAATTGTCTAAGTAATGTTGGTAAGATAAATTCTGGTCCAGGCCAGAGTGGTGGAAATGCTGTTCCCCACTGATCAATCTCTCCATCACCATCAGTATCCTTAGTCATCTCTGCAGCTGCATTCATAAACTCTGCTGGAGTTTTAGGAGGATTATCAGGATCTAAACCCGCCTCTTTAAATAGATCTTTATTGATATACATTGTAAGTGGATGGACATCTAAAGGAATACCATATCTATTTCCTTCGTAAATACCTGCATCCCAGACTGAATTTGAAAAATCATCTTTACTCCAGCCTAAATCAGCAACAATTTGATCAAGATCTAATAAAACACCTTTAGAAGCAAACTCAGGCACTCTATCAACATGCATAATTCCGATGTCGGGAGAGGAATCACTGCGGGTACTTAAAGCTGTAACTACCTTTTGATAATATGTTCCCCACTGCATAACCTGCATTTCGACTTCAATTTCACCCTCATTTTCTTTGTTAAACTCTTCTACCATTTTCCCCATACCTGTTCCATCTGGACCTGTAAAGCCATTCCAAAAATCAAGTGTAATTTCTTCTGCCAAAACACTACCTGTTGTTAAAAATAATATAACCACCAGAAAAACTGAAACTTTGACACGTTTTCTCATTTTTTTCCTCCTCTAGTTTTGTTTGAGACTTAGTTTAATAAATCTTTTTTTAACATAAGAAATATTAAACTAGTGCTTAAAAAAATTACTCCTGCCGGATAAATATAAAAAATGCGAACTAACAGGCTTATTAGCTGATTTAATTATGCTGTTATTAGTTTATTTCGTCATCCAGTTTAAAATTCCTTCTTTTAATTTAAGTTTTTTGTTTTAAGTTATCTTTTTATTCATGCCGCAGTCTTAAAAGTAAATCCTGCTCATAATTCCCGAACTTTTTCCCAAAAAGGTTTATTCCTCCTACATTTTTTGCATCATCTTTGATTCCTATCTTAATATCAATAAATTTTTGATCCATGACCTCTAAATCTTCTAAAGTGATTTCCGAAATCTTTTTACCATCAATATAAGAACCGTCACTCCGGACACTCCACAATTTTAACAGTCCATACTGTGTCTGATCAGGGTTCCACCATTCCGGATTAAGTTTACCCTGCTGGCCTCCAAAATCTCCAGGTGAAGTCCAGGTGCCGATCTCTGTTCCATTAATCCAGACGGTTATATCTGAAGGAAATTCTTTATTATAATGAGGAGCTTCAGAACAGATTTCCATACTAATTTCTAAAGATGTCAGTTTAGAATTGCTGGCAAGATTATTTGGAAATTTATATTTAACGTAACCCTTTTTAAACCATAATAATTGGGCATAGATATGCTCAGGTTCTAAAAATGCTCTCTCATCATCTAAAATACCTATGTAATCTTTTTCAGTTGCCAGGCCGCATGTTGGCTCAACTTTAATCTCTTTGTAATTACCAATCGGCATAGATATCTCAACTAAATTATTATCAAAATCAATATTAGCACCGGGAAACTTAACAACTATGCTGTCATAAGTGCGGCGGCATATCTTTCTTGAACCATGGCTGCCTGATTCATATTCAGTTTCAATCAAACCGGCCTCTTCTAATTTTTTGACATTAACCGTTACTGAAGGTGCCGGCATATCAAGAACCTCAGAAATTTCAGTTAAAGTCATTTCTGAACTATTTAATAAATCGAGAATCATCATTCTCGGCTCTGAAGCTAAAGCCTTCATTATTTCTACACTTTCATTGCTATCTATTTCAAAAATTTTACCGTACATAATTTACACCTCTTAATCAACTTTTATTAACATTATTTATTTTATTTTAACAATTATTAAAGTAAAAAGCAATTATTAAAACTAAATCTTTAATTCACTTTTTTTAAAACTACCACTAAAAAATCCCCAATCATTAAAACTGGGGCGGGTTTAGAAATACTACAACATTTTTTTATTAATCACTAACTTCAGGCTGTTTTAGCTGTCTTTATTGCGCTGCACAAATTTAGAAGTCATTTCTGTTGTCTTTAAATCACTTTTTGAATTAACTGACCCACCACAGAAATCAAAAGTATAGGCTGCTATCCCCCTTGCTGCCAGATATTCACTATTCATTCTAAAATCTTCGTTTGAACCATTATACCCATGGCTAAAAATTACAAATGGTGATTTACTTTCCGTTTCTGGAAGATACAAAACCCCGTGAATTTGACATCCCTGATGACTAATTTTTATAACTTTTTCTCTATATTTATACATCCAAGCACTACCTAACTTCTTAATCTTTGAAAAAATATCTAATTAGCAGATCATAATTACTAGATTAATATCACTTTTTCTGGAGTATTTAAAACCGACTGTTTAAATCTTCTTTTTCAAGATTTTCCAGATTGATTTTGCTGCTTTTACTGCATTCTCTCCCAGTGAATGATCACTGTAGGCACTTTCTACGAAAATATCGGTCAGATTATTAATTTCCTCTTTTAAATCCTGGTATTTATCCTGCAGATAAGAACTGTACTCATAGGGGGTTGCCGCAGGGTCTTTCCCCATTCCTTTGAGAGATAAAAGTTTTAAAAGGGAATTGTAAATTCTAATAATAATCGAGTTGCTCTCTCCACTTAAGTCAATCTTTTTTATATCTTTTGCTTCTTTTTTATTCGATTTTTTATTCTTCTTTTTCTCTCGTCTCTTCTTCCAGCTGGAACTTAAATTAAAGTTTATTTCCTTAACTGTTGTAAAAATATCTTTAAAAGCTCCAATTAAAAAACTGTAAAAGGCCTTAAAAAACTGAGGCAAGTTTTTAATTTTTGTCAGTTCAGATTTGATTAAAAATAGGGTTAAAGCCAGCAAAACAAAACCCAGAAGCAGAGCCAGTGCAATCTGAATTAGAATAAATAAGATTTCTATCAGGGGCGATTCTTCCTCTTCCACCTCATCCGGTACTTCACCGGAATTCAAATTTTCCGGAAGGTTTTCTCCCGGCTCCATCTCCGGCATTTCTGTTAAAGCCAGCCGCTGAACTGTAAAGCTGTTGATCCGATCCATCGGCAGTGGCTGATAATTTGCCGGCAGCAGAAAAGCTAACAGGAGAGCAGAAATAATAAAAAGTAATAGAAACTTCCGCCAGCCGCTTTTGATCGCAGCCGGTTCTTTAATCCGGTTAACCCGCCAGTCGACTGTTTTTTTATCCAGATAGGTCAGTGCCAGCAGAAAAACTTCAGTTACTAAAAAAATAATTGTGAGAAAAATAATAGTCGAATTCATTTCTCCTACAGCAGCCCAAATTATAAAAAGCGGTAGATTAAGCCAGCTTATCTTACGGGTCAGCCTGGGCCAGATTATTGGATAGTCAAGCAAGCGGCGAAATTCTTCCAGATTCCAATTTTCACTTGAGCGGTCATATATTTTATCAAAATCTTTGCGAAAATATTCAAAAATCCGGCACAATTCTGCTGCCTGATACCAGATGAAAATGCTAAACAGCCAGAATAAAAATAGATCAAGATTGGCAATGGTAAAAATAGCAGCAAGTCCCTGATAACGACCGCTAAAAATAATTACAGCCAGCAGATAAACTGCAAATTCTACCACAAAGGTTAAAGCCGGGATTTTAACTTCCAGGGCTGCATTAGAATGCAAAACAGCTTCAACTAAAAATAGAAAAAACAGCAGATATAAAGAATTGTTCAGCTGCATCAATTCGAATTCAACTTCGATTAAATAAAAAGACATTAGTGAAAGGATAAAATACAGCAGAACTCCCAGCATCGGATAGAGATATCTGTATTTAAAATTATATTCTTTTGCTTTCATTGAGGTCACGCTCCCGCCTGAGGTGATGGATAGAAAGTGGCGCTGTATATGGTTTATGCTGATATTCTCTGTGAACCAGCTCCTCACCCATAATCATAATTTTGATGTTATATCCCCGACGCAGCAGATTTTGCACAACCTGCATTAATTCCTGGTCATCTTTTTCTGTAAAAATAATTAGGGTTCCACCCCAGCCCAGATCGAGCTCTTCTGTCAGCAGATTGAGAAAATTATCAGCTTTTGAAATTTCAGCTCTGGCCAGCAGTTCTAAAAGTTCCTGCAGGTGAGCATCCCCACTTCCCGAAGGCAGTTTGAGATAACTTTCAAAATCAGCACTTATCTCTGCAGCTGAATTTTGCTGATCCTGCTGCTCCTGCTCGCTTTTATCCAGCTCAAGCTTAGAGTTGGCCTCAGCTTTGGCAGTAGAATCCTGCTTACCTTCAGCGGCTTCATTTTCTGCAATCTGAGCCTGGTAGGCATTAAACTCTTGCTTATCTCTGCCTTCGATAACTGCATTGCTCAAAAATTTATAGCTGTGGCCGGCCCGGTTTAAATAATAGGCCATCGAAGCAGCTGCAGTTACAGCCAGCTCCGTTTTTCTTTCTAAAAATTTAAGTCCATAGTCATTCTGTGACATATTTAAAACCAGAGCAGTATCAATTGAAACAGTTGATTCATTTTTGCGTGATTTAAGCTCACCGGTTTTTGCTGTAGCCTTCCAGTGGATTTTGTTTAACCGATCAGAAGGCTGATATTCTCTAATCCCTGCATTGCGATAGGGATCCTTGTAGATAGGCTGTGGCCACTTAGAATTACCAAATGGTATTCTGGAGGCAAGTCCCAGCTCTTCTAAATCCATAATTTTTGGATAAATATAAACTTCACGTTCCTCCAGCTCGCCTTTTGTCAGCTCATATCCCAGAAAATCTCCCATTTCCCATCTCAAAGGACCAATCTTATAAAGGCCCCTCTTTTTTGCCCGCAGCTGAAAACGCCATTCCTTTTTTTCACCTGCTTTAAAATAACTTAAGTGCTGTTCTTCTAAAGTGCTCAGCTCCCCGGGAAGAAATTCTTCTAATTTTAACCAGAGAATGGGCAGAAAACTGTTGTTTTCAACCTCAATAATTGTCTCAATCTGTTCATTGAAAAATAGATGATCATTTTTAAGCTGATGAGAAATTTTTAAGTTTTTAGAAATATTATAATGATAATATTTAATTATAAAATGAAAGAGGAGGAAAAAATAGGCCAGCTTAAATAAAATTGTTCGCTGTAAAACTGCTCCTCCCAGATAGGTTACTAAACCCAGTGCTAAAAAATTAATCAATTACCGGCACCTCTGTTCTTCTAACAATCTCAGCAATAATTTTTTCTTTATCCGCACCCCTCAAACGACTTTTGGACTTAATAATTAAGCGGTGAGCCAGAACAGCAGGGGCAATTTCTTTAATGTCATCCGGAATAATATAGTCCCGCTCATTAACTACCGCCCAGGCCTGCGCCATCTTCATTAAGGCAATACTTCCTCTGGGACTGGCTCCCAGCTCCAGGTCACTGTGGTTACGGCTCTGATTAACCAGTGAAACAATATATTTTCTCAACTTCTGATCAACATGAACTTTTTTAACATCATCCTGCAGCTCAATAAATTCCTGATCAGTCATCACTGCTTTTAGTGTTTCCACCGGGTGCTGCAGCTGTAAATTTTCTAAAATCTGCTGTTCATCCTGTTCCTCTGGGTAACCAATTTCCAGCCTGATTAAAAAGCGGTCAAGCTGTGCTTCCGGCAGAGGAAAGGTTCCATCATATTCAATCGGATTTTGAGTTGCCATCACAATAAAAGGATCAGCGAGTCTGCGGCTTATTCCCTCCACTGTAATCTGCTTTTCGGCCATACTCTCTAAAAGCGCTGACTGAGTCCGGGGAGTCGCTCTATTTATCTCATCTGCCAGCACCACCTGTGATAAGATTGGCCCCTCTCTAAATTCAAATTCATTGTTTTTTTGATTATAAATTGAGACACCGGTGATATCAGAAGGTAAAAGATCAGGTGTAAACTGAACTCTTTTAAATGAGCAGCCAATTGAGCGGGCCAGTGAACGCACCAGAATTGTTTTCCCAACTCCCGGTACATCTTCAAACAAAATATGGCCTTCAGCCATCATGGCTGCCAGAGCAAGTTTGATCACCCTGTTTTTACCTAAAATTACTTTTTCCACATTATCAATAATTTTCTGTACTTTTTCTATATTCTGCAATTACTACACCTCTTATATTATGCTTTATTTATATATTTATAGGTACCAGGTACCTAAATCGTTTTATGGTACCTGGTACAAGTG
>JASMSZ010000012.1:0-1185 GCA_041694515.1 Halanaerobium sp. | reverse complement strand
ACGGGAAAGATTATTCTTTATCTGCTGCGGACTTAAATTTATGAATTCTTCCTTATTTTCTATCATAAATGGATAGCATTTTACAATGGTATAGGCTGTTGCAAGCAGATTTATATAGGCTTCAATACCTTTTTCTTTAACAACCATATAATTACCAAATGACCAGAAAGTTTTTAGTTCATAAAAAATTATTTCAATGTTCCAGCGCAGACGATATTCTTTTAAAACAGGAACTTCTGACATGGTACTGCCGTTTTTCTGATCAGAATAATTTTTAGCTCTAACAGCTGATAAAAAACAATCTTTGAGACTTTCTGATTCAGTATCAGTATTAATATAAACCCGGGGACTTTTAAATCCCTCAAGTTCCTTTAGAGTTACCACAATCTCTACCGGATCATCAAATAATCTTGTTTTAACAATTTCGCTGGCTATATAATAATCAACGGTGTCAATAACGTCACCTTTGCTATACCATGAATCACAGAGTATAACAGCCTGCTTATCATCAATTAATTTGATGATATTTAAAATAAGTTCACGGGCAATAGTCAATTTGCTTTTCTCTTTTTTATAGAGTCTAAATCCCAGAGGAATACTGAGATAATTAATCTCATCTTCTCCGGCAGAAACGGGTATAGAAATGGCCAGTGCCACAAAACTATTACCCTTAAGATAACTGCTGTTGCTGCGTCTGACATGATCAAAGAAGCTCTGACAGCCTGCAAATTTATCGCCGAATTTTTCCTGCAGGGTATCATCTATAATCAGATAAATTTTTTCATCCGCCAGATTTTCAGGAATCAGAGATAGAGCTATCTCAGTTGTTTTAATCATTAGATCATTGAGATTCCAGCTGCTGTATGATAAAAAATAATAAAGAGAATTCAGACTGTCCTTTTTATATTTGGAGATAAAATGCTTCCAGATAAATCTAATTGACTGTACCTGATCAAAACTTATAATAGAAATAATGATCCAGAAAAAACTCTGAAAACTTTTTTTGGTAAAGACAGCACGGTATTTATTTAAAATTTTTTTGATTGTATGGTAGATAGTTTGTGAGTTATTTGATATAATATTCATGGCGGTTTATTCCTTTCATATTTGTTGTAGGTAACAAATATTATATCAAAAGAAGGAATAAGTCGCCAATTTTTTATCTAATTTTTTTGTAAAGTGGTG
>JASMSZ010000011.1:0-3237 GCA_041694515.1 Halanaerobium sp. | reverse complement strand
TCCCAGCCAAAGTTACTCGGTTGTTTGCGCAGCCAGCCACCCCCATGAAGGCGGTGATCACCTACACTCCAGGCCGGTATATGAAACTCCTCATCTTTTTTTCTTAAATATGGTAAAGGAGAATTAAAATGAACTCTAATTTCATTTTCCCCTTCTTTTAAATAATCCTGTACTTCAAATTCCCACTTGCGATACATGTTATTTGTGGAAGCAACTTGTTCACCATTAATATATATCTCTGCCAGAGTATCTAAACCCTTAGCACTTAAAATTACTTTTTTAGCGCTGATAAATTCTGATCCCAGACTGAATTTTCGGCTGTAATCCCAATCAGTTTCTCCAATCCACATAAGCTTTTCTTCATTATCTCTATAAAATGGATCATCAATTTCCCCGGTCTCAATTAAATCTGTGTGAACACACCCAGGTACTTCTGCATTAATAAATTGTTCTTTACCTGTCTCATTCAACTGCCATTTACCATTTAAAGATATTTTTTTCATTTTTTCACCCCGATTAAATTTTTATTAACTTAAATAATTTTGTTAATTTCTAATTAACATTATACAGTTATTCTACTTTAAAATCATTAATGTTTGCAATTAACTCCTCTGACATCGATTTTAATTCAACAGCAGTAGTCAGTATCTCATCTGTGGAAGCAGTTTGTTCTTCTGTAGAAGCAGAAATCTGCTCAGAACTAGAAGCAAAATCCCTGGTTACTTTTGCAATATCATTAATTGCATTTTCTACATTTTCACTTTCTTCCCTCATAGAACTAATCCTGACTACCACATTGTCAATTGAACTGCCCAGTTTTTTAGATACTTTTCTAATTTCCTTAAAAATACTGTTTGTAGCTTCAATACTTTCTACACTGGCATCTACCAGTTCTTCATTTTCGTCCATAGAGTTTACCGCTTTATTAACTCCAATCTGAATTTTCTCTATTAATTTAGATATTTTTTCTGTTGCCCCGGAGGATTCTTCAGCTAAAGAGCGAATTTCGTCAGCTACTACAGAAAATCCTCTACCTGCCTCACCGGCCCTTGCCGCCTCAATAGCAGCATTAAGAGCTAAAAGATTGGTCTGATTGGATATATCATTGATTAAAACTACAATATCACCAATTTCCTCCGACATTGTACCAAGATTTTGAATTAATTCTGCAACTTCTTTAGTTTCCTGACTCAGATCATTAATATTATTAATTGAACTGTTAACACTCTGATTACCTTTTTCAATACTTCCCAGTACTTCGTCTGCTCCATTAGCAATTTCTTCTGCATTTTTATCAACTTCTTTGATTTCCTGATTTAATCGCTGCACATTATTATTGCTTTCCTCAATCTGAGCCAGCTGTTCTTCTGATCCGGCTGAAAGATTTTCTACGGCTAAACCAACTTCTTCCGCACCTTTATTAACTTCCCTACTGTTTTGATCCATTTTTTCGGCAGAGATATTTAAATTTTGGGCCTGATTGTTGATATCAATAACCAGATTATTAAGTTCCTCCAGCATTTCGTTAAAGATACCAGCCATAATACCAATTTCATCTTTTCTCTTTAAATCTTTTCCCTTCATCTTAACCTGGGTTCGAAGATCACCATTTTTCATTTTTCTAAATGATTCCATAAAAGAAGAAAGTGGTTTAAGCTGCCAGCTGATAAATACAAATGTTATCAGCAGTGCCAGGACTAAAAAGATTCCTGAGACAGTCCAGATTGTTTTCCCAAGTCTGTTTACAGGTGCCAGCATCTGCCCGGTTGGAATCTCTACTGCCAGAGCCAGATTATCTGTTATCTGTTTTTTTAAGAGATAATTACCCCCAACTTCTTCAGAATTAACTGTATTTTCTGCTGTAGTTTTATTTATAAACCAGCTATTATCTATCTGAGCCGCAAATAGTTCTTTATTTTGAGCTCTAATTATCTGTCCCTCAGAATTGATTAATTTATAGTTTTCAGCATTTTCAATATTCAAACTCTGCAGCTCCGAATATACAATTTCAGGATTTAAAGCCAGAACTATATAAGCTGTAATAGTTTCACCATCATCAGCATAAATTGGAGAGTTATAGAGAAGATAATTTTGATTATTTTCTCTATGTATTGTGCCAAAATTAATATTTTTATATAAATCTGGATCCAGATTTTCTCTTAAATAATGCTCATTATCTTCTAAAGCCTGAGCAGAATAAGCCCTCGAATCCGCAATCACTGTTCCATCAGCCATTGCTAAATAGGCAAATTCAATATTATCTATATTTTTTTTGACAGATCCTAAAGCGCCTGCCGTCGAATACTGCATCCCCATAAATGAATCAATACTTACCAAAAATTCTTCTCTAGCTTCCGCAGCAGCATCATTTCCCGGATAGAGTCCTTCCATTAAAGCAAAATAACCATTAAAACTGCTGTTAGAATCTATGGAATCAATCTGTCTGTCCAGAGTTTTGAGCATTGCCTCTACATTACTCTGATAGGAAGAAGCAACTAAGTTAATATTTACATCAATTTGATTTCTGACAATCTCCGCTGCTGAATTAAAAGTTATATAACTAATGGCTCCCAGCATTATTAATAAAATAACTACTATCACAGCTGATATTTTCCATTTTAAGGAATGAAAAAAAGATAAATTTTCTGTTTGAGCAGACATAATTTTCTCCTCCTGCTTTTAATTTTTAAAATCAATAAAGCTTAAAGCAGCCAGTAACTTATAAAACTGGTATAGGGGAACCAGCTTCTTTGTCTTTAAGCAGCTTTAAGCTTCAATTGAAAATTAATTTAATATGAAATTAAATACCATATTCATTTTTTAAACTAATATCTATATTTCTAACCCATTTTTTTCAATAACATCTTTTAATAATCGAGCACTATCTTTTAAAATCCTTTTCTGATTATTTTCATAGTCAATATAAATAATTCCAAATCGTTTATCATATCCAAAAGCCCATTCAAAATTATCCATCAAAGACCAGATATAATAGCCAGCAAGATTTACTCCCTCTTCAATTGCCTGATGTGCAGCCTGAAAATGTTTTTCTAAATAATTAACCCTTTTTTGATCATGAACTCTGCCATCTTCTGCAATCTGATCATCATAAGCAGCTCCATTTTCAGTTATGAAAATTGGCTTTTTAGTATATTCCTGATCCAGTCTTTTTAAGAGATCTGTTAAACCCTGGGGATAAACCTCCCAGTCCATTGCAGTATAATCTGAATCATTTGC
>JASMSZ010000010.1:0-5359 GCA_041694515.1 Halanaerobium sp. | reverse complement strand
TTATGGAAAATAAATAGAGATAAATCATTCAGAAGAAGTATTTTAAAAACTTAATAAAAGGCTAAAGCATCAACTTTAATTTTGAGTCTGTCAAAATGTACATATATTCGGTAATCCAGTAATTTGACAGAATTTAAAAAACCCTATTTCTAGAAATAGGGTTTTTGCTGTATCTATTAACTAATCCCTGTTGGAATGATAAAAACTAAATAATTTAGAAAGGGGTATATATTTTATGAATAAGGAAATTCAAGATATTGAGAAAAAAACACAGGAAGAAGGAAGATTTTTAGTAGATAATTTTGGCGTCGATATGGATAATATTTCATATATACTTTTAGGACCCTTGATTTTCCTTATTATATTTCTGCTGCCTATTCCTGGGTTAGATTGGCAGGCAAGAGGCGGATTAGGTATTTTGATTTGGATGGCTTTCTGGTGGACAAGTGGTCATATTGCAGTTGCAATTACAGCTTTAGTCCCAATTTTTGTTACCACATTTATACCTATAGCACCAGTTGGAGAGATAGTAAGAGTATTCAGTCATAGAATAGTATTTTTGATTGCTGGAAGCTGTGCTATAGGAGCAGCGTGGCAGAGATGGGGAATAGCGAAAAGATTGTCCCTTAAGATATTATCTTTTTTTGGGAATAGTGCCCGTAAACAAATATGGGCCTGGTTTTTAATTTCTGCATTATTAAGTTCAATTATTGCTGATACCGTAACTGCAGCAGTATTTGTGCCGGTAGCTGTTACACTTCTGCAGTATTTAGGTTTTGATTCAAATACAAAAAGATGGAATAATAAGGCAGCCACCAATATTTTGCTGGCAATTGCCTGGGGGGCTTCTATTGGAAGTTTACCTACTCCTTTAGGAGGTGGACAAAATCTATTAATTTATGAATTTTTAAATGAAGCTGTGGGTAGAAAAATATATTTTTATGAATGGACATTGCGAATGCTTCCTTTTACTCTTATGTTTATTCCCTTTATTGGTTTTTATATAAGTCATATTTTACAATCTGAAGATGTTAAATTACCGGGGTCTAAAGAAATATATCAAGAAGAGTTAGCTAAAATGGGAAAAATGAAAAAAGGGGAAATATATTCTGCTTTTGTTTTTGTTTTAGCAGTTGCTTCAGCTTTTTTAGAACCTCTTTATTCTAAATTGTTACCATTTTTAGATCCAGCTTTTGTGTTTTTTAGTCTTGCATTTTTATTATTTTTTATACCAACTGAAGAAAATGAAAATGTATTATCAATAAA
Organism: Halanaerobium sp.; assembly: GCA_041694515.1. Taxonomy (GTDB): domain Bacteria; phylum Bacillota; class Halanaerobiia; order Halanaerobiales; family Halanaerobiaceae; genus Halanaerobium. Next base: position 4,093 of record JASMSZ010000010.1, on the reverse strand, counting down.
AAGTATGGGTTATTTTCCTATAACAGTAATGATAGTTTGGCCAAGTGCTTTAGCTTTAGCAAAGGTATTAGAATTTTCTGGACTGGCAGAAATCATCGGTAATAATCTCAGTTTTTTTGCAAGTGGATATGGTATTTTTACTTTTCTTGTTTTTGGAGGAGTAACAGTTTTACTGACAAATATTTCGACAAATACAGCCTCTGCAGCTTTGCTTTTGCCAGTAATAATTCAACTGTTTATATCCAAAGGATTAAATCCAGTTCCAATAATATTACTTTTAACTGTTTCTGTTAATTTGTCTTTTGCTATAGCTTCAGGTAATGGTTGTCTTGCAGTAAGTGCAGGTTATGGTGTTAATTTAAAAACAATGTTTAAACATGGAGTAATTATTGCTATAATTGGATTTATTCTTTCAACCGGACTTGCTTATATTTTAGACCAAATTTTACCCTGGTGGGGGGTACTCTAGATTTTAAATAAAATAGTAATTCAATTTATATTTGTCCAAACTAATTTTTGAAAACCATTTATTTAATAAATAAAGGTATTTGTCTAATTATGTCGAATTATAATATATAGAGATATAAAAAATTATAGAATACTTCAATAACTCGTTTCATTTCATTATTTTTTTACTTATTCAGGAAAAAAATAGAATTTTATATAATTATTTCAATTAAATATAATAAATATTTATTTTTAAATTTATTAACTAATATTGTAGTATCTATAGAATAATTGTTAATAGTAATCGACCGAGAAGAGTTATTAGGTCTCAATTTAAACTTTGAAATAAATTTAGTTTGATACCTAATAAGAGAGGAGAGTTTTAGATGAATAAAAATCAGAAATACAACAGAGAGATTCCAGTAAAAATACAGGATAAATGGCAGAACATTGTAGATATACTTGTTAAAACAGCAGATAGTTCAGATGCTTTGATAACACGGTTTGATCCTCCTTTTCTTGATGTTTTTAAAGCAAGTGATAATCTTGAGAATATCTTTGCAGAAGGAATGAGAACTAAAATATCAGGTCATTATTGTGAGGCGGTTATTAAAAATGAGAAGAAAGTAATGATTGTCAATGCTTTAGAAAACAGCAAGTGGAAAGATTCAATTGATGCTCAGGCTGGACTAAATGCATATTTAGGCTACCCTTTAAAATGGCCTGATGATAAAATCTTTGGTACACTCTGTATTCACGACAAAAAGACCCATCATTTTTCTAAAAACACTCAGGAAATTATGCTGCAGTTTAAAGAACTAATAGAATCTCACCTTGAAATAATTAATAAAAATATTGAAATAAAAAGAGATAATGAAATAATAAAAAGGAAAAGCGATAAATATGATAATTTAGTTAATAAAGCACCAATAGGTATTTTTGAAACAACTTCTAACGGGAAAATAATTTCTATTAATGAAAGCATGGCAGAGATTCTGGGATTTTCCAGTATAGATGAGACTTTAAAACATTATAATGACTTAAAAAAAGATCTTTATTTAAATCAAAAGCGAAGAGAAGAATTTATTAAAATATTAAATAAAAATGATGAAGCCAAAAACTTTGAATATCAGGCGATAGGAAAAAATGAAGTTCATAAATGGATTAGTATGAATGCTAGAAAAAGCAGAATAAAAGAAGATGGGACTTATATAATTGAGGGCTTTGCTTTTGATGTTACAGAAAGAAAAAATAAAGAAGAAAAGATTAGAGAACAAAAAGAAGAATTAGCTGCTGCTTTTGAACAGTTAACAGCCTATAATGAAGAAGTTGTAGCTATGAACGAGGAATTAGAACAGTCTTTTGAAGAAATAAATTCACTAAACCAGAGATTTGTTAAAATGATTGAACTTGTATCTAATATGGAAGACAAAACCCTACTCAGTGAAAAAGAGTTCTTTTCTGATTTGTTAGACCATGCTGTAGAGATAATTCCAGAAGCCGATTATGGAAAGGTCTGTATAATAAACAAGCAGGATAAATGTGAATATATAGATGCAGTTGGTCATGATATTAAAATTTTAGAAAAAATAACTTTTGACCATGAACTGTTAATTGATGAGGGAAATAAATCTGTAAATAATACTAAAAATTATTTTTTTGATATAGATAGGATGGAATTAGATAAACAAAAACTTTTTTTAAAAGCATTAAAACCAATCAAAGATTCTCTCTATATAAACATTATAATAGATGGGCAGACTGTCGGTAGAATGGGACTGGATATTAAAAAAGACAGCAGCAGAAAATTTAGTGATATTACTAAAAAAGTTTTAGAATCTTTTTCGACCCTGGCTTCTTCATTTTTTGCCTTTAAGAGATTTGACAATTTACAGACTAACTTCACAAAAGAATTATTAACCTCGATTATTAAGATAATGGAAATGTATGACCTCTATACTAAGGGTCATTCTGAAAATGTAGCAAAAATCGCAGCAGCTATAGCTAAGGAGATGAACCTTTCCAAACAAACAATCAGAAACACCTACTGGGCAGGATTAGTTCATGATATAGGTAAATTGCTTATACCGCTCGATATCATAAATAAAAATGGAAAATTAACTGATAAAGAGTATGAACTGATCAAAAAACATCCTGTCTGGGGAAGTAAAGCCTTGAGTAGTTCTGAAACATTAAAACCGATTGCAAAATATTTACTGTATCATCATGAAAGATGGGACGGTAGAGGCTATCCTGAAGGGCTAAAAGAAGAAGAAATTCCTGTTATTTCTCAAATATTAGGAGTGGCAGATGCCTGGGATGCTATGTTATCTAAAAGGGCATATCGTAATTCTTTAAGTTTTGAAAAAGCAGTGGCAGAAATAAAAAGTAATAGAGGCAGCCAGTTTTCACCTCAGGTGGCAGATACCTTTATCAAAATTATCGAAGATGAGAAAATTGAACATCTTGAAGCGGATGTTTTAAATAATGAGATTAACAATTCTAAAAACAAAAATTATATTTTAAAAAGGAAAGAAGAATATGAAGAATTATTTGAAAAAGTAGAAGAGGGTATAGTAATTGTGGATGAAGACTTTCATATTATTAAAGTTAATGATTATTTCGTTGAAATGTTTGGCTATGACGAGCAAAAAATAATAGGTGAAAATATCAAAAAAATAGTTCCAATAGATAGAACTAGAGAAACTGATAATTATATTTATAAATTATCTCAGGGAGAAAATGTAAATTCAAGGACAATTAGAGAGAAAGCAAATGGTGAACTGATTGATGTTTCAATTCAGGCTTTTCCTGTTTCTTTAGAAGGTGGTAATATAGGATATTATATTATCTACAAAGATATTACTGAACTTAAGGAAACAAAAAGTAAATATGAAAATATTAAAGATAGATATAAAGCACTCTTTGAAAATGATAACACAGTTATGTTAATTATTGACCCTGATAATGGTGAGATAGTTGATGCTAATCCTGCAGCCGTAAATTTTTATGGCTGGAGTAAAGAAAAACTTATCTCAATGAAAATATCAGATATAAATATCTTAAATAAAGGAGAGGTAAAGAAAGAATATTTAGATTCGATTATACATGAGAAAAAAATAAAAAATATTTGAGGGTGGGTGATCATATGTTAAATATAGGAGATTAAATTACTTCAAGCCTGGGGGAAATAACCCTTAAAGCTGCAGAAGAATAGGAAGAGAAAATGAATTTTCTCATAGAAGCAGTTAATGAAAATTTATCGCAAAGAGATGATTTAATGCAGCTTATTGGAAATAATTCTATAAAAAAGATGAAAGATAATCATGAAAATCATGCTGGATTTATGTATAATATTTTTAATGGGACACCTGTTCTTTTTTCTATTTTTAATGATGTTACTGCGAGAGTAAAAGCAGAAGCCAATAATAGAAGGATAAGAACCTATTTATATATTTCTTTTGGCCTGATTGTTTTGATTTTATTGGTTTTTAGTGTTCTGTTCTATAGAAAAAACAGGAAGCTGAAATCAACTAAAAATGAATTGGAAAATTTCAATAAACTTTATCAGACTTTTATAGATGCTAACGATAATCTAATTTATCTAAAAGATAATAAAATGAACTATTTATTTGTAAATGAAGCA
>JASMSZ010000009.1:0-5046 GCA_041694515.1 Halanaerobium sp. | reverse complement strand
GCCCGGGGGTTCAATCCGTGATGATCAGGTTATAGAAGCCTGTAATGAACTCGGAATTGCAATGGTCTTTACCGGTAAGAGACACTTTAGACATTAAAAAAATCCAGTCAGACTGGATTAATATAGATTTCCCTAATCAATTCTCCATTCCTGATTAATGGACGCTACTCAGAATTAATCAGGGTGGAGAATTTTTATTTTAAAAATGAAAAAACCGCCTCGGGAAAAGGCGGTTAAAACAAGGAGAAAAGTATCTATTACTTTTATCTATGCTTAAAGCTGTCCTCTGCAACAGCTTCAAAAAGGGGATAACAAATCTCTATCTCTTTACTACAATTATATAATATCAGTGGATTATTAAAAAAACTTTAAATAAAGATTAGAAAATGATTAAAAAGCTTTAAAAAAATAACAAATTTTATAAAGGTATATGAGTATTGATAGAGAATATTATCAATAGTAACAATAATTATTAATAAGTGGTTTAGTTGGGGGGCTGCAAATGAAAAATGCAATGGTGGGGCGACAACCTATTCTTGATAAAAATGAAAACTTATTTGCCTATGAATTATTATTTAGATCTCCAGATGATAATAGAATTACCGATGGGGAAAAAGCTACTGCAGAAGTGATAATAAATAGTTTAGAGTCAATTGGTCTCTCTAATTTAACCCAAAACAAACCTGCTTTTATTAATTTTACTTCAAAAATGATAAAAAACAAAATTTTTGATATATTATCAAGCGAATCTATTTATATTGAAATATTAGAAACTGTTGAAGTTGATAAAAAGATAATTGAAATTTGTAAAGAATTAAAAAGCGAAGGTTTCAAAATTGTACTTGATGATTTTGAATTTGAAGACTCACTAATAGAACTGATTAAAATGGCTGATATTATTAAAATTGATTTTTTAAATTCTACGAAAAAAGTCAGAAAAGCAACTTTAAATTTAATTAAAAGTAAATATAATCAGAATGTAAAATTTTTAGCTGAAAAGATAGAAGATTATTCACAATTTCAAGAAGCAAAAGAATTTAATTATGATTATTATCAGGGCTTTTATTTTACTAAGCCAGATATTGTTTCTGGTAAAAAGGTAGAGCCTTTTAGACTAAGCTATGTTAATATATTAGAATAGTTAAATAAAGAAAATCCAAATTTTCGAGAAATAGAAAAAAATATAAAGCAGGATCTATCAATGTCTTATAGTCTTTTGCGACTTGTAAATTCGGCTGCGTATGGATATGATATCAATTCTATTCGGCAGGGAATAGTCATTTTGGGGGTAGATAAGTTAAAAAAGTGGAGCCTCCTCTATTCTTTTAAAAGTATAAATAGTAGTAAACCGGATATTTTATTAAAAACATCTTTAATAAGAGCTTATTTTGCTGAGTCACTCAAGAAACATTTAAATATAGATGAAGATTTATTTATTCTTGGAATGTTTTCTTTAATAGATGCATATTTAGATAGGAATTTAGAGGAAATTCTTTCTCAAATATCAATGAAAGAAGAATTTAAAGAGGCTTTGATATCAAAAGAAGGAAAATTGGGAGATGTTCTAAAAATAATAGATATTTATGAAAAGTCAAATTGGAAAAGTTTAAAGGAATTTTCTTTGAAACCAGAAATTTTATTTAATGATTATCTTAAAGCAATTGAAAAGGCAGAAGAAATATTTGAGATAACTTAAAAAATATAATTGAAGAGATAAAATTGGCTAAAATAATGGTAGTAGATGAAACAGCATTTATGCTCTTAAAACTAAAACAAATAAAATTCTATCAAATCTCTATTTTTCCTGCTTTCTAAAGAAAGAATATATACAATCAACTATCAGTAATGATTATTAATAGTTGATATGGCGGGGACTATAGAGATATTTTTTTACTTTTAAACTTGACAAAACAAATCGGTTTAGTTATAATTAAAATCGAGCGAAATTGAGAATCGTTTTCAAAAACAAAAAATCTAGGAGGAATTATGGTGAGAAAATTAATTGTAGTAACAGTTGTAATGAGTATAATTTTTAGTTTAGGAACTTTAGTTCTGGCAGCAGAAGAGGTGAATCTCTATACAAATCGTCATTATGATACAGATGAGGAGATTTTGGATCGATTTACAGAAGAAACAGGAATTGAAGTTAATGTACTTAAAGGAGATTCTGATCAGTTAATTGAAAGAATTGTCAGAGAGGGAGAAAACACTCCTGCTGACCTTTTAATAACAGCTGATGCAGGTAGATTACATAGAGCTAAAACTCGTGGTATTTTGCAGTCTGTAAAAACTAAAACACTGACTCAAAATATACCAGCTAATTTAAAAGATGCAGATAACTACTGGTATGGACTTACAATGAGAGGCAGAGTAATTGTGTATGCTAAAGATAGAGCTGCTCCATCAGACTTAGCTGGTTATGCAGATTTAACTTCTGATAAGTGGCAGGATGAAATTTTAGTAAGATCTTCAGCAAATATTTATAATCAGTCACTTTTAGCTTCTTTAGTTTCAATTTATGGCGCAGAGTGGGCTGAAGATTGGGCTGCCGGAATTGTTGACAATATGGCACGCAAACCACAGGGTAATGATCGCGCTCAAGCTACAGCAGCTGCTGCTGGTGAAGGAGATCTGGCAATTATAAACACCTATTATTTAGGTAAAATGATTAATTCTGATAATCCTGCTGAAGTAAAAGTAGCAAAAAGTATTGGCATCCACTTTCCTGATGGGGAGAATGGAACCCATGTTAATGTCAGTGGAGCTGGAGTTACAAAATATGCTCCTAACAAAGAGAATGCAGTTAAGTTACTTGAGTACTTAAGTTCAGCTTCAGCGCAGAAGTTCTTTGCTTCAGCAAACTATGAATATCCGGTTAATCCAGAAGTAGAGGCCTCTGAACTTCTGCAGTCCTGGGGAGATTTTGAAACACAGAATATTAATCTGACAGAACTTGGAATCCACAATCAAACAGCGGTAAGAATCTTTAACCGTGTGGGCTGGCAGTAAAATTAAGGTCCAGCAGTTAACTTTTAGTATTCGATTTATTTAAAAATCACATTTGGGACATTTGTCCTATAGTATTTTATTAATGAGGTTGGTGTAAAGATGCAGCTATTAAAAAAGCTAAAAAAAGCTTCTCCAGGCTGGTTTCTGCTGACAGCCGGGATTATGATTCTGCTTTTAATTCCAAATTTAAACATTATTATTAATTTATTTGGAGAAGCAGGTGAGAACTGGGAGCATGTAAGAGATTATCTGCTTATTAACTACTTTCAAAACTCTCTGATATTAGTACTTGCTGCCGGTCTGCTGGCTGCCTTTTTAGGAGCAGGTTTAGCCTGGATAATAGCTGCTTATAATTTTCCAGGAAGGGATTTTTTGAGCTGGGGGCTGATATTGCCGCTGGCTATTCCTCCCTATATAGGCGCCTATGTTTACCAGGGAATGTTTAGCTATACCGGTCCTCTGCAAACATTTTTGCGTAATAATTTTCAGGTCCGTTTTTCACAGCAGTATTTTGATTTCATGAACATAAGAGGTGCCATCTTTATCTATACAATTTTTCTTTTTCCCTATGTTTTTTTAATGACCAGAGCCTTTTTGTCCAGCCAGTCAGCTTCTCTGCTGGAAAGCTCAAGACTTTTAGGGAAAAGTGACAGCACTATCTTTTTTAAAATCATTTTACCTCTTTCCCGGGGAGCAGTAGTTGCCGGCAGCAGTCTGGTGATGATGGAGGTTTTAAATGATTATGGTGTTGTAAAATATTTTGGGATCAGTACCTTTACCACAGCAATTTTTAAAAGCTGGTTTGGAATGGGAGATTTACCAACATCGGTGAGGCTGGCAGTAATGGCTATGCTGGTGATATTTGTAGTTTTGTTTATAGAAAAACTGCTGCGGGGAGGTAGAAAGTACAGCTATTCTACTTCTAACATTAGACCGGTGAGCAGAAGAAAACTAGAGGGCGGCAGAAAAATTATGGCTCAAATTTTCACCTATGGAGTTTTCTTTTTCGGGTTTTTACTTCCCACGGTTCAACTTTTATACTGGAGTTTTTTAAGCAGAGGTGGAGGGTTAATGGAAACTCTGCATTTTGCTTCCACTTCCTTTTTAACTGGAGGAGGGGCAGCGGTTCTAATTTTGACAGGTGCAGTGATAATTGCAACAACAGCCCGGATGAGTTCCAATTTTGTCTCCAATCTTTTAGCACGGATTACAATTCTTGGCTATTCTATTCCTGGGGCTGTAATTGCAGTTGGAGTTTTGCTTTTTATGCTGCAGCTTGATGGTGTCTTATCTTTTCTGCAGACGGGATTTGGAATAGAAGCAAACGTTGTTTTAAGCAGTACCTTAGTTATGTTAATTTTTGCCTATGCCGTGCGTTTTATGGGAATTGCTTTTAATTCGGTTAACAGCGGTTATGAAAAAATTGGTGAAAGCTATTTTGAAGCTTCCAGAACTCTGGGTAAAGGAGTTACGGAAACATTCTTTAAAATTGATCTGCCGATGCTGAAACCAGCTTTAATGAGTGGATTTTTACTTGTTTTTATAGAAATAATGAAAGAACTACCGCTGACCATGATTTTAAGACCTTTTAATTTTGATACCCTGGCAACAAAAGCTTTTGAATATGCTTCTGATGAGATGATTTATAGAGCCGCCGATCTATCTCTGGTTCTAATTTTCTTTTCAGCAGCTGCTATCTATTTAATTACTCATCACCGAAGGAGGAAAAAATAATGCAGTTAGAAATTAAAAATTTAACTTTTGCCTATAATAAAAAAGAAGGTAATATAGTTGATAATTTTAACCTGGAAGTAAAAAAGGGGGAGATTGTAGCTTTAGTTGGTGCCAGCGGCAGTGGTAAAAGTACGGTTCTGCGTTTAACTGCAGGTCTGGAAATACCTGACAGTGGAAAAATTTCAATTGCAGGTCAGACTGTAGCTGGAGACCATAAATTTAGAGCAGCAGAAAAAAGAGAAGTGGGAATGGTTTTTCAGGATTATGCCCTTTTTCCCCATTTGAGTGTGGAAAAAAATATTG
>JASMSZ010000008.1:0-6601 GCA_041694515.1 Halanaerobium sp. | reverse complement strand
AGGAAGGTCTTACTTTTTATCCGGCAGAAGGTGAAGCGGTGGAATTTGATATAGAGGCAGAACCTAAAATTGAAACTGGCATTAATCTGCCGCCAACTGCCATGTTTTATCATGAACTCTTACATTTTATTGAATCTGCGGAAAAAGGAACTGCTTCTGACCGGATGACAGAGGAAGAATTAATTACTACAGCTGAAATTCTGGAAGATATTGTCGGCTTATAATAATCTTCAAAGAAAAAGGGGGCGATAACTGAGTAGTTTTTTAAAATGAGTGAGAGGTATCAACAGCGGTTAGGGCTGCTGTAGTTTTAGAGAGATTGTCAAATAAAAAGGAGGAAATTTATTATGAAAAAGGGGTTAGTGTTTTTTGTTCTGTTTTCTCTGCTGTTAACTCTTGTTTTTGCTGGTAGTGTAAGTGCTCAGGATAAACATAAAATTGGTATTCTGGCACCTGCTGTTACCCACGGTTGGGTGGCTGCTGTGGCCTATCATGCTGAAGCACGCTGTGAAGAATTATCTGATCAGATTGAATATCGAATTCAGACCAGCAGTAATGCTTCTGAAATGACAGCTCAGCTTGATGACCTAAAAACCTGGGGAGCAGAAGCTGTTGTTGCTTTTCCTCAGTGGACAGGGATGGAAGTTCCAATCAGAATGGCAATTGAAGATGGTATTGAAGTAGTAAACTTTGATATCAAAATTGATGTTGAAGGTGTTTATCGGGTAGCCGGTGACAATTATGATATGGGAGTTGAAGGAGCACATTATATCACAGATAAAATTGGTAAAGAAGGTACAGTTGTGATTTTAGAAGTGCCAACAGCCGGTTCAGTATCTGAACTTCGCAAAGCTGGATTTTTAGACACTTTAAAAAAAATAGGTGCTAACTTTGAACTGCATACCTATGCAACCGAGTTTACAAGAGAAGCAGGCTTAAGCGATATGTCAGATATTTTAATCAGACATGATCAGATTGATGCTGTCTACTCTATGGATGATGAAACTTCAATTGGAGTTGTAAAAGCAATCGAGGAAGCTGGACGCGAAGATATTAAAGTAGTAACCGGTGGTGGTGGAATGCAGGAATATTTCGAAATGATGCCTAAATATGAGGATATCTGGCTGCAGTCTGCACTTTATTCTCCAGCAATGGTAAAAGATGCTGTTGATATGGCATTAGATATCTTAAATGGTAAAGATGTACCTCAGGAAAAAATCATTCCTACTACTGTAGTTGACCGTACAAATTACAAAAAGTTCTTAGATCCAAATTCTCCATATTAAAAAGTGATTTCTCAAATTAATTACAGATAGCTAAACAACTAGTTATAGTTGAGGAATTAAATATTCTAAAAATCAGAGGTTAAAGGATTCTTGAGGTTGATCCCAAAAAGTCAGGGATTCTAAGACCTCTGATTTGAATTGATAGGATGTGGTTTTATGAAAATAGAGATGAAAAATATTTCAAAATCATTTGGAGCAATTCAGGCTCTAAAAGATGTTTCTTTTTCTGTCAAAGGAGGAGAAGTCTGTGCGTTAATTGGAGAAAATGGGGCAGGTAAATCTACTCTGATGAATATTCTAGGTGGGGTTCTGGCTGCAGATCAGGGAGAAATATTGATTAACCAGCAGCGGGTAGAATTCAGTACACCGGCTGAATCTCTAAATTCCGGGATAGCATTTATTCACCAGGAGTTAAATTTAATCAATGATCTGCCTATCTATGAGAATATGTTTATCGGTAGAGAATTAAAGGATAAAAGGGGCTTTTTAGATTTAAAAAAAATGGAGCGGCAGACCAGAGATGTTTTTGAAAAAATGGAGATCGAACTCGATCCCAAAACTATGGTTGGGGATCTTGATACTTCATATAAGCAGATTGTTGAGATTTCGCGGGCGATAATGATGGATGCCTCAATAATTATCATGGATGAACCAACAACTTCACTTACAGATCAAGAAATAGAACGGGTTTTTGCTATGATGAAGACCTTAAAAAATCAGGATGTGGGTATAGTCTTTATTTCTCATAAATTAAATGAAGTAATGGAATTCTGTGATAGGTATACTGTGCTGAGAAATGGAAAACTGGTGGCAGAAGGACTGGTTGCAGATGTCGCTGTCGACGAACTGGCCTATGCAATGGTTGGACATGAGATAAGAACTGAGACTCTGCAGCGGAAGGCAGCAGCGGGAGAGGAAGTGCTGCGGGTTGAAAATTTAACTTTTGCCAATGCTTTTAAAGATATTTCATTTTCTGCTCATAAGGGGGAGATACTTGGGGTGACAGGTCTTTTAGGAGATGGCAGGAGAGAACTTTTTGAAGCTATTTTTGGTAGTGGAGAGATTGAATCAGGTGCTATATATTTAAATGGAGAAAAAATTACGGTTAAAAATACTACTGATGCCTTAAAGAAAGGCATAGGTTATTTACCTCAAGATCGGAAAGAAAATGGAATTATAAAAGATATGAATGTTTTTGAAAATGCTTCTATAGTGACCTGGCCCCTCTTTGATAACTGGGGAGTTATTGACCGAGAAAGGCAGGAAAAAGAATTTGAAAAGCAGGTTGAAAAGCTGCGGATCAAAATGGATCAAAAGACTGATCCAATTAATAGTTTGTCAGGAGGAAATCAGCAGAAAATTGTGCTGGCAAAATGGCTGATTGCAAATCCTGAGCTTTTTATTTTAGATAATCCGACTCAGGGTGTTGATGTCGGGGCAAAAGAGGATATATATGATATTATTCTGGATCTGGCTGCAGAAGATATTGCAGTGATTATCTTATCCAGTGAAGCAAAAGAGATTATTAGAATCTGTGACAGAACCCTGGTTATGTATCATGGAGTAATTCAGGGTGAGCTTAAAGAAGATGAGATGACCGAACATCAAATCATGAAGCTGGCAACTGGTGCAGAGACCAATTCAGGGCAGGGGGGATCCTAAATGCAGAAGCAAGATAAAAATAAAGAAAAAGGATTTAAAGATTGGTTTTTAGATAACTGGACAAATAAACCGATATTCAGCACCGGTATTGCCTTAATAGTAATGATAATCCTGCAGACCTGGAGTCTTGGTTTTGATTATGATTCTATTGGCAGCTGGTTTTTTACCTGGACTAATAACTGGGTAAATATTTTGCGGAATAATGCAGGTGTAGGTCTGATTGCCCTGGGAATGTCCTTTGTCATTATGTCAGCCGGTATTGATCTTTCTGTAGGCTCAACAATGGTTGCAGTTGGAGCAGCTTTAATGATGCTGCTGGATAGAGGCCCAAACGGAATTCTGATTAATCTTGGAATTGAGGGGATCCCGGCAATTTTAATTGCAGTTTTAGTCTCACTGGCCTTTGGCTATTTTCTTGGTAATTTAAATGGTTTATTGATCACCAGAGGTGGAATCCCACCTTTTGTTGTAACTCTGGCAACTATGAAACTTTACCGCAGTGTAACACAGCACTTTATGCAGGGCTATAATCCAAGAGTTCCGATGGAGTTTCTACCAATTTCCAATTATCAGATTGGTAACTACAGGGCAATGCCGATCATCTACTGGCTTTTGATTGCGGCTGCATTATATTTCATCTCTAAACGGACTACTTTTGGCCGTCAGATTATTGCTGTCGGTTCTAATGAGCGCTCAGCTAAGCTGTCCGGTGTTAATGTCAAAAAAGTTAAGAGAAGAGTCTATGCAGTCACCGGATTTTTAGTTGCCTGTGCAGCAATTATTCAGGTTTCCAGAATTGGTTCGATGGACTATGCAAATGCGGGCAGCGGTTATGAAATGGAAGCAATTGCAGCGGCTGTTGTTGGTGGAACCAGAATGAGCGGCGGCCGGGGAACAGTTATCGGAACTATCCTTGGTGTCTTAATTATAGCTGTTATGAACAACCTGCTCAATTTGCTTGGAGTCCCACCATTTCTACGGGAAGCCTTTAAAGGTTTAATTTTAATTGGAGCAGTTTTAATGCAGAAAAAACAGAAGGCAGTTTAAGCAGTATAAAATTTAAGGAGTGATATGATGGCTAAATTAAAAGCAGGAATCATCGGCACTGGTTTTGTTGGTGAGGCCCATGTTGAAGCCTTAAGACGGCTACATAATATTGAGGTTAAAGCTGTTGCAGCCAGCAGCCTAGAATCTTCAAAAAAGGCTGCAGAAAAATTGGGAGTTCCAAATTATTATGCTGATTATCAGGAGATGCTGGCAGAAGAAGAACTGGATGTAATTCACAACTGTACACCAAATAATCTTCACTTTCCGGTTAATAAAGCTTTTATGGAGGCAGGAGTTCATGTTTTTTCCGAAAAACCGCTGGTTATGAATTCTGAAGAAGCAGAAAAACTATTAAAAATTATTGAGACCAGTGATATTTATGCCGGAGTTAACTATAATTACCGCCATTATCCTCTGGTTAAGGAAATGCAGAATAAGCTGAAAGAGGAAGTGGGAAAAATTTTTCATGTACGCGGTTATTATCTCCAGGACTGGATGCTTTATGATACTGATTACAGCTGGCGGGTTGATCCGGAAAAAGGCGGTAAATCGAGAGTTGTGGCCGATATCGGCTCTCATTTCTGTGATCTCCTGCAGTATCTGACTGGCAAAAAAATTACCAGACTAATTGCCAATACCAAAATTGTTTATCCAGAGCGTAAAAAACCACTTTCGGAAATCAAAAGCTTTGCTCAGGCTGATCAGGAAACAGAATATGAGAAATATGAAGTTAAAACTGAAGACTATGCTTCAATACTGTTTGAGCTGGAAGATGGAACAGCCGGTAATTTTACAGTTTCTCAGGTTGATGCTGGCCATAAAAATGACTTATTTGTTGAAATCAGCGGCAGCAAAAAGAGCTTAAGCTGGTCTCAGGAAAATGCCAATCAATTATTTATTGGCCATCGAGATCAGGCCAATCAAAATCTAGTCCGTGATCCTGCACTTTTAGAGGGGAAAGCTGCTGAACGCTGCTATTACCCCGGCGGCCATATTGAAGGCTGGTCAGAGGGTTTAAAGAATTCCATTAAAGATTTTTATGAATGTCTGGAAGCCGAGGGTGACCCGGCTGATTATGATTTTGCAACTTTTGCCGAGGGTGCAGTTGAAGTGAAAATTACAGAAGCTATTTTAGAAAGCTCAAAGAAAGAAAAATGGGTTGAAATCTATAAATAATTGTAATTGATAAATAAACGAGGAGTGTGAAAACATGGGACGTAATGTAACTATTTTTACCGGACAGTGGGCAGATATGAAGTTTGAAAAACTGGCCCAGACTATAAGTGAGATTGGTTATGATGGTCTGGAAATCGCCTGCTGGGGAGATCATTTAGACGTGCAGAAAGCAGCAGAGAAAAGTTCATATGTAGAGCAGAAGCTGGAGATTTTGGATAAATATAATCTTGGAGTCTGGGCAATTGGTAATCACCTTGCCGGCCAGTGTGTGGGGGCCCGCTATGATCCCCGACTTGATAATTTTGCTCCGGAAAAATATGCAGGCAGGCCAGAAGAAATTAGAAAATGGGCAGCAGAAGAAATGAAACTGACAGCAGTGGCAGCCAGAAACCTGGGAGTAAATGTGGTTACCGGTTTTACCGGTTCTCCAATCTGGAAGTTTTTCTATTCCTTTCCCCAGACTACAGAGCAGATGATCGAAGAAGGTTTTGATCAAATAGTTGAGCTCTGGAATCCAATTCTGGATGTTTTTCAAGAAAATGGGGTGAAATTTGCACTGGAAGTTCATCCAACAGAAATTGCCTTTGATTTTTATACAACCAAAAAGCTGCTGGATAAATTTGATTACCGGCCTGAATTTGGAATCAACTTTGATCCCAGCCACTTAATCTGGCAGGGAATGACACCACATCTCTTTTTGCGCGATTTTAGCGAAAGAATTTATCATGTGCATATGAAGGATGCAGCAGTAACCTTAAATGGAAGAGAGAGCATTTTAGCTTCCCATCTTCCCTTTGGTGATCGCCGCCGCGGCTGGGATTTTCGTTCTCTAGGCCATGGTGATATTGATTTTGATGAGATTATTAGGGAATTAAATCAGATGAACTATACTGGTCCACTTTCTGTAGAATGGGAAGACAGCGGTATGGATCGGATTTATGGAGCGAAAGAGGCCTTAAACTTTGTCCGTGATATTGACTTTAAGCCCTCAGAACTGGGCTTTGATGATTCGATGGAAAAATAATATTTTTAGTACCTATTTTTATTACCTATTTTTAGTACCTGGTACAAAAGTTCACTTTTGTACCAGGTACAAGTATTTTATTTCACATTTATCTTAAAAATAATTAATCGCTTATTTACGATTTACGATAAGTATGTTATAATATTTTACAGGAGGTGTTAGCTATGCAAAATAAAGATAAGCATTTAAAAGATAATGTCAGAAAAAATTATAGCAGAGTAGTGGAAGCAGATAACAGCGGCTGCTGCAGTTCATCATGCTGTGGGAGTTCACAAAAAGAAGAAGCTAAAGCAAAAGAACTGGCTGAAAAAATGGATTACAATAAAGAAGAATTAGATTCAGCTTTTGCAGAAGCAAATTATGGTCTTGGCTGTGGTAATCCGGGAGCAATTGCAGATTTAAAAGA
>JASMSZ010000007.1:0-4082 GCA_041694515.1 Halanaerobium sp. | reverse complement strand
AGGAATTTATAATTGATTTTGCTGAAAAACATCCTGACTTGAGGGAGCAGGAACAGGATGCCGCCCGGCTGACAGAAAAAGACAGTGTGGTGATCTGCTATGGAGATCATATCCAAAGTGAGGGAGAAGCACCACTGCAGACTTTAAATAATTTTTTTAAAAATCATTTAAAGGAAAGCATCAGCACCATTCATCTTCTCCCTTTTTTTCCGTATTCTTCGGATGATGGTTTTGCAGTGATTGATTATAAAAAGGTTAATCCTGAGCTTGGTGACTGGTCAGATATAGAAACCCTCAAACAAAACTTTTCTTTAATGTTTGATGCAGTAATTAACCATATCTCTGCAGAAAGTGAATGGTTTAAAAAGTTTAAAAAACAGGAAGGTAAATATGCCAATTATTTTATCGAAGCAGATCCGGAAAAAGATTACTCTAAAGTGACCAGACCGCGGGCTAAACCACTCTTAACTGAAGTGGAGACGGCAGCAGGGAAAAAGTATGTCTGGACAACCTTTAGTCCGGACCAGATTGATTTAAATTTTAAAGAAACTGAAGTTCTTTTAGAAATAATTGATGTGCTTCTATTTTATGCAGCTCAGGGAGCAGAGATAATTCGCCTGGATGCAATTGCCTATCTCTGGAAGGAAATTGGCACCAGCTGTATTCATCTGCCGGAAACTCATAAGGTGATCCAGCTTTTTAAAGAAATTTTCAAGCTGGCAGCTCCTACGACCTTAATCTTAACTGAAACCAATGTGCCGCATGCGGAAAATATCAGCTATTTTGGCAGGGGTGTAGATGAGGCAGATATGGTCTATAATTTTACCCTGCCGCCGCTTGTATTATACAGCTTTTTAGAGGAAGATGCCTCCAAACTGACTGAGTGGGCTGCTTCTTTAGAGGAGCTGGAAGCAGGTAATTATTATTTCAACTTTTTAGCCTCTCATGATGGGGTTGGACTGAGGCCTGTAGAAGGAATATTAGATGAAAATCAGATTGAAGATGTGGTTAAAAAAGTTAAAGCAAAAGGAGGGTTGGTCTCCTATAAAACCAATTCTGATGGTTCAAAAAGTCCTTACGAAATAAATGTCAGCTATGTGGATGCAGTTAGAGATCAAGAAAATGAAATTGAATTACAGGTTAAACAGTTTATGGCCTCTCAGGCAATTATGCTGGCCCTGCAGGGAGTTCCTGGGATTTATCTGCATTCTCTGCTTGGTTCAGGAAATTATGAGCAGGGTGTTAAAGAGACTGGAGCCAAAAGAAGAATTAACAGAGAAAAACTGGACCGGGACAGGCTTTTAAGTGAGTTAAACGAGCAGGGTTCATTTAGAAAACAGGTTTTTGACAGCTATAGAGAATTGTTAAAGCTGAGGCAGGGAAATAAGGCTTTTGCTCCAGATAGTCCTCAGAAAATACTGGATCTTAACCAGAAGGTATTTGCAGTTCAGCGGGGTGAGGCTGAGCAGAAGATTACAGCTCTAAGCAATGTTTCGGCTGAAACAGTTGAATTAGAGCTTAAAGCAGATTTATTTAAAGCTGAAAATGGAAGTCTGTTAAGAGATATAATTACAGAAGAGGATTATAAAATTGAAAATGATAGTTTAAAGCTAAAGCTAGCTCCATACCAAAATAGATGGTTAAAGGCCAGGGGGTAATTAATTATGGGAAAAGTATTGGCTCTAATTGAGCCGGGAAAACTTGAATTTATAGATTATGAAGAAAAAGCTTTAAAAGCAGAAGAAGTGAGGGTTAAAACTCTTTATTCTGGGATCAGTGCCGGAACAGAATTAACTTCATACAGAGGTTTTAATCCCCATTTAAATAAAAGCTGGAATTCAGACTTGAGGATTTTTGAAGAAAAAGAAGATGAAGCAGACAGCTATCCGATTAAAAACTGGGGTTATGAAGAAGTTGGTGAGGTTGTTGAAGTAGGTTCTGAGGTTGCAAAAGTTAAAATTGGTGATAATGTTTACGGAACCTGGGGCCACCGAACAACTGCTGTTCTAAATGAGGACTTCGCAGTTGAACACAGGCTGCCGGAGACAGCTGATCCGATTTATGGAATTTTTTCCCATATTGGATCAATCGCTTTAAATGCAATTTTAGATGCAGATATCCATGTTGGAGAAACAGCAGCAGTTTTTGGTCAGGGAGTGCCGGGACAAATAGTATCGCAGCTGGCTAAATTAAATGGAGCCCGGGTAATAGCCCTTGATTTAAATCCGAAGCGGTTGGAGACAGCAAAAAAAATGGGAGCAGATATTGTGCTCAATCCGGCTGAAATTGAGGCGGCCAAAGAAATTAAAAAGCTGACAGGAGGTAGAGGAGCAGATGTGAGTATTGAAATTTCTGGTTCTCTAAAAGCACTTCACCAGGCAATAAAATCCACCGCCTATTCCGGCAGGACAATTGCTTCCGGTTTTTTTGCCGGCAGCTCAGAGGGCTTAAATTTAGGGGAAGAATTTCATCACAACCGGATTCAGCTGATCTGTTCTCAGATTTCAGGAGTCAGACCGGAATTGAGCTACCGCTGGGACCGGCTGCGGTTAAATCAGACGATTATGAAGCTGCAGCAGTCTAAAAAAATAGATTTAAAAGGTTTGATTACCAACATAGAAGATTTTAAAGATGCAGAAAAATTATTTGAAAAGCTGGATCAGGAGCCAAAAGATGCTCTGCAGACAGTACTTAAGTTTGATTAAACTGGGAGGCTGAAAACTATTATGCAGAAATTAAATGTTGGATTTTTAGGGGCAGGAGAAATGGCCCGGATTCATGCTGGAGTTCTGCGTGATATAGCAGATGTTGAAATCACAGCAGTTACTTCCCGCCATAAGAATTCGGCTGCAGATTTAATAAATAGTCTTGGTTTTAAAAATGCAGCGGCTTATGCTGATTTTGATCAGATGCTGGCAGAAAAAGATTTAGACCTGCTCTATATCTGCTTACCTCCGGCTGCCCACCAGGGAGAGCTGGAAAAAGCGGCCCGAAAAGGAATACATATTTTTATTGAAAAACCAATAGCTATCAATGAGAAACGGGCCAGATCAATGGTTGAGGCAGTTAATGAAGCAGGTGTTATTTCTCAGGTCGGCTATCACTATCGTTTTGCTGAAGGAATTCAGAAACTGAAAAAATTAATAGATAGTGGTCAGGCGGGTCGAGCAGCACTGCTGCAGGGTTATTATTTCTGCAATTCCCTTCATTCCAGCTGGTGGAGTCAGCTCGAAAAATCTGGAGGTCAGATCTACGAACAGGTGATCCACCTTTATGATCTGGCTCTGCATTTGTTTGGTGATTATCAGAGTGCAGAGGGAATGCTTGCTAATCTATGTCATCAGGAGGTTGAAGGATATACAATTGAGGACAACAGTCTTTCTTTAATTCAGTTTAAATCAGGAGCGATGGGCAGTATAGCCGGTTCCAACTGTGCTGTACCCGGCAGCTGGAAGAAAGCTCTGACAGTAATCTGCGAAAACGTAGCCGTTGAATTTGAAAACATAGAAAAAGCTGTATTTAAATATAATCAGCAGGATGAAGTTGAAACAGAAGTTTTTGAGGCTGATCAGGACCTTTACTATTTAGAGAACAGGGATTTTATCGAGGCTGTAAAAGAAAAGAGAGAGGCCCGGGTTCCAATCAGTGAAGGCTTAAAGGCAATCAAACTGATCAGCGAAATAAAAGAAAATAATAAAAAGCGGGCTGAACAAAATGTTTAAGCTGAGTTCGGAAATCTTAAAAATTGAATCTGAGAGTGAAGAGCTGGATTTTGAAGTTGAACATTTTAAAGAGGATGTAGATTATTTTAAAATCTCAATTGAGGCTGAGAAAAAAATTGATTTTCCAGAAGTTACTTTTTCTTTTTTCTATCCTTTTGTCGATATTCAGTCTGTCTGGCATCCAGGGGCCGGACGGGATAAATCAATTGCGGCCGACTGGAAGGATGGATTTGCCGCGAAGGCGGCTTCGCTGGCCCCGGTAATTACATTTTTAAGTCAGAAAGATCAAAATCGCTTAAGCCTTGCTTATTCTGAAGCAATGGAGACTGTAAGATTTAAGATGGGAGTAAACGAAGAAAG
>JASMSZ010000006.1:0-6326 GCA_041694515.1 Halanaerobium sp. | reverse complement strand
TTTACTCTACAACTTCAATTGATTTGGAACCTTCCCAGTGACCATGTAAATTACAGAATGCATATACATTTAAATCACAGGACTCCTCTAACTTAAGTGTTAAAGTAGCTTCCGCTTTCATATCGGGTGTAAAATCTACTCTTGCCAGGCTTGCATAATCAGCATAAAGATCAAAATACTGAATATAGTGATCTGGTCCCATTGGATGAGTAATTTCCTTACCAAAAGTAACCGTTACCTCAAAATATTCACCTTTTTTAACTTTATCAGGACATTGAATATAAGGAACATGTTTTTTTTCCAAGGCTGTCTTGTCTTCACCAGTATTTTCCAACTTCTTAAGATCATAGTAACCCATTAAAAATTCCTCCTTATAGTTTTGATAATTATTTAAATAACTAAATCAACTTTCTAAATTGAAAGTGATTTAGGAAAATCCATTTTAATTACTCGGCAATTATTTATTTAGTAAATTTACGGAATTTCGACTTAGGCTCTCCACAAACAGGGCATTTATCCGGCACATCGTTTACAACAGTATGTCCACAAACCTGACAGATACTTACATATTCTAATTCAATATCTTCACCATTATCAACATGTTCTTTAGCATCTCTGTAAAGTTTAGCATGGATCTGCTCAGCTTCTAAAGAATAGTGAAATGAACGTACTGCATCAGATTCTCCCTGATCTTTAGCAACTAAACTATAGGAAGGATACATCTGCTCAATTTCGCCTTCTTCACCTGCAATAGCACCAACAAGATTTTCGGAGGTTGTTCCATAACCAAATTCTCCACCACCAGCAACTAAAAAGCCGCCATCAACATTTCCATGTGCTTCAAAGTGATTTCCAGCATGAACCTGTTCAGCATTCGCAATCGCTTTAAAAAGTAGAGCTACATTTTCGAAACCTTCCTCTTTTGCTTTTCTGCCCCAGGCTATGTAGCGCTGATAAGCCATACTTTCTCCAGCATATGCGGATCGTAAATTTTGAGCTGTCTGATCATTTTTTACCATTTTTACATACCTCCAATTATTAATAATAATTCCTGTTAATAGTATAGCATCCTCAAATAAGTTCTGTCAAGAACAATTACTGACAGATTTCAGTTAAACAGAATACTTCCTCTTAATATATTATTTCTACCTAAAAATCAATTTTCCTGCTTTAAAATTTAAAATAGCTAAATTTTAACTCGATTTTAATCTTTTATCAATTATTTTTCACCATTCACTAAACCAGATCAAAAAGAAAATAGCGTACAAATATTGGCCCAGGTTTCTTTTTTAAATAGCTTACTTTTGCTGACTTCAGGAACGGATTTCAATAATAATTTTTCCTCTGGCATGATGAGTTTCACTTAGCTCATGAGCATCTTTAACTCCCTGTTCTGAAAAAGGGAAGACTGAGCCTATAACTGGTTTTAAAGTCTCATTTTCCATCATTTCAGCCAGAGCAGCAAGTTCTTCTCCATCAGGTATTAACCAGTGTAATTTAGCTGTCACACCAAGTTCATCGGCTTTTTCTTGATCAGGTTCTTCAACAATCGAAACCAGCATTCCACCTTCCCTGAGTATCTTAAGGCTTTTATCCTGTATTTCTCCTCCAAGAGTATCAATAACAAGATCATAATTCTCTAATATCTGAGAAAAGTCATCTTTTGTATAATCAATAACCTCATCAGCTCCTAAGGATTTTAAAAACTCTACATTTTTTGTGCTGCCTGTAGCTGCAACATAAGCTCCCAGACTTTTAGCTATTTGAATCCCGAAACTACCGACACCACCAGCACCAGCATGAATCAATACTTTGCTGTTTGAATCTAATTCGCCAACATCTATAAGGCATTGATAAGCGGTTAGTCCAGCAAGGGGAACTGCAGCTGCTTCTTTAAAATCAATGTTGTCTGGCATTCTGGCTGCCAAATCCTCTCTAGCAGTCGTATATTCGGCATAGGTTCCTCTATTTGTGAGTTCTGGTCGAACAAAAACCCGATCTCCTTTTTGAAAAGAAGATACATCTTTCCCAGTTTCTTTAACTATTCCACTTACATCCCAGCCTAAAACAATGGGAAAATCAAAAGGCAGTTTCTCTTTTAGATAACCATATCTTAACTTCCAATCAATTGGATTAACTGCTGCAGCATGTTCTTCAATTAAAACTTCATCAGCTGCAGGCTCCGGTTTTGGTAAATCTTTTTCTTTTAGTTCTTCTTTGTCACCATATTGATCAATAACAATAGCTTTCATTATTAACACCTCTTTTTAGTTATTTGTTGTTTCTCAGTCTCTTTTTTTCGTCTAAAATCTTTTTGCGCAGACGAATTGCATCCGGAGTAATTTCTACCAATTCATCATCTTCTATAAACTCTAGGGCCTGCTCTAAGGTGAACTTTTTGGCAGGTGCCAGGTTAATAGAATCATCAGAACCGGAAGCTCTAACGTTTGTCAGCTTCTTATTTTTACAGGCATTAACCGTAAGGTCATTATCACGGTTGTGTAAACCAATAATCATTCCTTCATAAACCTTAGTTCCAGGTTCAATGAACATCTGGCCTCTATCTTCAAGATTAGAAAGCGCATAACCCATGGCAGTTCCCTGCTGATTGGAAATCAAAACACCATTTTTACGTTTTGGAACCTCACCTTTAAATGGTTCATATTTTTCAAATGAACGGATCAGAGTACCTTCCCCACTGGTATCATTGATAAATTCACTTCTAAAACCAATTAAACCCCTGGTAGGTACTAGATATTCTAAATGTACATAGTCACCTTCAGGCAGCATAGACTGCATGATTCCTTTACGCTGGTTTAATTTATTAATTACAGTACCAGAATATTTCTCCGGCAGCTCAACCATTACTTTTTCAATCGGCTCATGTTTTTTACCGTCAATTTCTTTCATTAAAACCTCAGGCTTAGAAACAGAAACTTCATAACCTTCCCGGCGCATATTTTCTAAGAGGATTGAAAGATGCAGCTCACCCCGTCCGGAAACTTTAAAAGCTTCAGTGTTTTCTGCTTTTTCTACCCTCAGCCCTACATTGACTTCCAATTCTCTTTCCAGTCTTGCTTTAAGATGACGAGTAGTTAGATACTCCCCTTCCAGACCGGCAAATGGTGAATTATTGACCAGAAAATACATAGCCAGGGTTGGCTCAGCGATTTCGATCATCGGTAGGGGAGCAACCTTACCTACCTCACAGACCGTTTCTCCAATTGAGATATCTGGCAGTCCAGCAATTGATACGATTTCTCCACTGTGAGTTTCCTCAACTGCATTCTGCTTTAGTCCTTCATAAACAGATAATTTTGTTATTTTACCTTTTTTAGTAGAACCATCACGCTTATAAACTTCTACCTGCTGTCCATCTTTAAGTGTTCCTTTATAAACTCGACCAATACCCATTCGACCCAGATAATCATCATAAGCAAGGTCATAAATCTGCATCTGCAGCGGCTGATCATCTAAATCTGGATAACTGTCAACACTCTCAATAATTGTTTCAAAAAGCGGATCCAGATTTTCACTCTCGTGGTCCAGTTCAAAAAATGCCTTTCCTTCCACTGCAATTCCATAGATTACGGGAAATTCCAGCTGCTCATCATCTGCAGAAAGTTCGATAAAAAGATCAATTATCTCATCATGAACCTCTTCTGCCCGCTGATTATTTTTATCGATTTTATTAATAAAAACAATCGGTTTAATACCTTTTTCTAAAGATTTTTTGAGAACAAATCTGGTCTGAGGCATTGGCCCTTCAGTTGCATCTACAATTAAGATTGCAGAATCTACTGCTTTAATAACCCGTTCTACCTCAGAAGAAAAGTCGGCATGTCCCGGAGTATCAACAATATTGATTTTAACTCCATTATGCTCAATGGCACAGTTTTTGGAATAAATTGTTATACCGCGCTCCCGCTCAAGATCATTGCTGTCCATTATACAATCTACAACTTCTTCGTTTTCTCTAAAAACTCCACTCTGATTTAAAAAAGCATCAACAAGAGTTGATTTACCAGCATCAACATGGGCAATAACCGCTAAATTTATTATTTCTCTTTTATCCACACTAAAAATCCTTTCTCTTATAAAGCTATATTAAACTTCCTTATTTTTTATCTTTCGCTGCTTATATTCTTTCAAGATAATCCAAAAATTTTAAAACTTTTATATAAATACAATAATTTTACTAACCTTTCATTATACTCAACCGGGTCAGAACCCAAATTATTAAAATTAATTTTATAGCTAATAATCAGAAAAGCCCTGACCACTTAAAAAAGCAATCAGGGCTTTCAATTCTATTATAAAACTTTTATTTGCTTTATAACTTAACGATATTAGCAGCTTGTGGGCCGCGATCGCCTTCTACGATTTCAAATTCTACTTCCTGACCTTCTTCAAGGTTTTTGAAACCTTCTTCTTCAATAGCTGAGAAGTGTGCGAACACGTCGTCTCCGTCTTCTCTTTCAATAAAGCCAAAACCTTTTTTCCCATCAAACCACTTAACTGTTCCTGTGTAAATCATTAAATAAATTCCTCCTAATTTTTAACGATGGAAGTGTTACTTGTTTTTTGTTTTCCATCTTTTACAGTTTAGCATTATAAAATGCTCCTGTCAACCATTATTTTTTAAAAACATTAATTTTCTCTTTTATAGACCGGCGTTTAGCCGCTCAAACACATTTTGTATTCTAAATTACAATTTTAAATCCGATTTTAACTTCGATTAATATATAAAGCAAATAGTTTAGAAAAGCTCTGTCCAATTAAATGAACAGAGCCTTAAATTCATAAAACTATCTATGCTTTATAATTTAACGATGTTAGCAGCTTGTGGGCCGCGGTCGCCTTCTACGATTTCAAATTCTACTTCCTGACCTTCGTCAAGGTTTTTGAAACCTTCTTCTTCAATTGCTGAGAAATGTGCGAACACGTCGTCTCCATCTTCTCTTTCAATAAAGCCAAAACCTTTTTTCCCATCAAACCACTTAACTGTTCCTGTGTAAATCATTAAATAAATTCCTCCTAGTTTTTAACGATGGAACTCTTACTTGTTTTTTCTCCATCTCCCATAGTATAGCATTCTGATATGTCACTGTCAAGGATTATTTAAAATTTCCATATTGCGCCACTGATTTTCGTTTATTATTATTTCTTTAATTTTTGCTTTAAAACTGCTGTTTTTAGGACTGCAGGCATAAATACCAACTTTGATCTTTTCAAAATCCTGATGTAAATGAGTAATCCTCATCTGCGACCATTCTCTACCATCAAAAGAATTCTCAATTAAAAAATCATTCCCTCTTCTGCTGACTCTATACCAGACTGAATTAATTTCCGAACTTATATCTTCTGTTGCCCAGTCAGAATAGCCGAGATTGGTAACTACCGAACCCAGCCTACTGATTTTCTCATCTTCATATTCTGTAGAGATTTTAATCCAGTTCTCACTGTCAAGCCTCAGCATAATACCACACTGATCATATTTGTTTTGTGGTTCAAATTTAAATTTAGCTGAAAAAGTAAAATCTTGGCTGAGTTCAGTCAGCAGGGCAGGTGCATTATCATTTCTAAAACCATAGTGAGTTCTCTGCCAGAAATCTGTTTGAGGCTCAGTTTTTATTACCAGCGCATTTTCAAAATAATATTCTTCAGGCTCATTTAACCAGTAAAAATCATTAAAAATACTTTTATCTAATTTAATTTGCTTCATTGTTTTTAGCCTCCAATTCAAACTTTTTCTGCAGATAACTTGCTGCAGCTGTAATATCATCTATATTCCAGAATTCCTGCAGGGATAATCTAAGATCTTTCATTACATGAAATTTATCAAAGGTGACTTTAGCCTGAGAAAAGTTATCAGCAGCACCTTTAATAAAGGCTGGTGACATATCACAGCAGATTTTTATTTCTATACCTGGTTTTAATTCTGCATCTAAAAAAGATTTTGGTGTTATTTTTTGTATACATTTAATCAAATTAAAGAAATTTATCGTGTGTAATATTGATTTTTAAAGATTATAATTATTTTTTCCACAGTCTTTAAAAGTATTACTAATGAAAATGGTTCTAAATTCTAAGAGTTAGCCAGTATAGAAGATATACTCCCATATTCATCTTGGAAAAGAGGAACAAATTATCGGCAAAATAGTTTGCTAAGAAAATTCATAAAGCATAAATTAATTTTCAATTGAAGCTCTTACTAGAGTTTAAAATTGGTAATACTTTGCCAAGAAAAATTTTGAGAAATTTAACACCTAATGAAGCTTTTGTGGATCAGCTAAAACTAATTCTATCAACATTATATAATACCA
>JASMSZ010000005.1:0-99035 GCA_041694515.1 Halanaerobium sp. | reverse complement strand
CAATCAAATAGAGTACTTTCGTTAAATCCTTTGGCTTATCAGAAATTAGGTTTAATTTTAAAAAATAACTTTAAAATTGAGCCTCAAAATATTGTTATGCAGAAAGAAGACTTATCTGGTAATTTTTCAGAATATTCCTATTATCAATTATATATAAATGATCTTGAAATTTTAAATATACTAAATGAAAATGGTTTTGTGATTGAAACCTTTAAGAAGACCAACTATATAGAGCCTCAATTAATAGCAGGAAAGATCAGCAGTAATTTAAAAAGCAAAAATAAAAAAGTATATTTAGAAAAAGCACCAATTTTATTGTTTACTATTAAAGAATTAACAAACTTAAGACTATGGCAGCTAAGGATATCAATAAATAAAGGTGAAAAAATTGTTAATATTAATTTAAGAAAATTAGAAAATCAGATTAAAATTAAAAATAAGATGGTATATATTTATTTAAATAATTTCTTCAATTATAAATATGGCTTATATGAAGTAAGACTAAGAAAAAGAAGTTCAAAGCACAGTATGATAAAAAATATTGACTTTTCTTTTTTAGTTCTTCCTAAATTCAATATTAAGTATGATAAAGATGTTTATCCTCCAGTTATTAACGGAGAAGATTATGCTGAGGTAAAATTAAAGTTACCTGAGAATTGTTATTTTGATTATGAAGATGGAGAAGTAGTCAGCAAAAATCAGCTGCTAAAAATACAATTTAATCCTGGAATTAAATTATTAAATGGTTATTTTATTTCTGAAATCAAAAATAATGAATTTAAAGTTTCCTTATCCCTGATTATTCCTATTATTAAATGGGAAATAAAGAGTCCACAATTAAATTTAACAGATCAAAGCAGAGTTAAAGAAATTTGGCATGAGGATCTATATAATCAGGAAGAAGCTCAACTTGTTATTAATAATATTGATAGATTTGACTTTGATAATGCAGATTTAATTTTAAATAATGATCAACAAAAAATTAGATCTAAAAAATTAGGAAATAAACTCATCTTTGATTTAATGAGATTTGCTGATGATATAAAAAATAGCAATAATTCAGTACAGGAGATATCTTTAAAAACAGGAAATGATAATGTTTATCCATTATTAAGGATTAGAACAAGATGGGAAATAATAAATTCATCTATAAATTATAGAAAAGAGGAAAATATAGTTAAAATAGAATGGCAGCAGTTGGGAAGAGATCACGGTAAAAACATAATATTGTGGAATAAGAAGAACAAAGTAAAGATTTTTTCTGAAGAAATAAATAATAATAATAAATTAATAGTCAATTTAAAGAAAAAAATACTTCCTAATCAATACCGGCTTCAATTTAAAGAAAAAGATACCTGGAATTCAGGAGAGGCTAAATATCCAGCAGATAATACCTTGAATGTTTTTGATTTAACTATTGGAGATAAAAAGGATTTTATTGCAGTTATTAAAGATAAAGGACTTGTTATAACTAAAGTAGAAGACGAAAATGGAGATAAATTTCCTTTAAACTATGATTATAAAATAACAGAAATTAGAGATGCTTCTAAATTAGAATTTAAGAATGAGGAAAGATATGAAGGGAATTTAAAAATTTATAATAAAAGAGAAGACAGTTTACAGCCTGAAAAATTAGAATATAATCCTGTAAGTTTTTATTATAAATTCGAAAATTCTGTATTATCTCTTTTTGTTGATCGAGAAAAAGATGGTTTTACTTATTGTAAAAAATGCCAAAAATTATTTTGGGATACTATTGATAAAAATCATTCTGAATATAAGCACAGCAAATATCATATATTAGCTGTTAGATACTATGTTGACTATAATAGAATTAGTGAGGAGTTGAAATAAATGAGTCTTGATCCTATAAAAAGTACTAACGAAATAGTAGGTAAATATATTGATTATTTAGCAACTACTTTTTCTCTAAAAGATTCAGAACTTCAAACACAGTTGATAGATGAATTTAATAAGAGCAATAAATTTAGTAAAGGGCCAATTTTAGAAGCAACACCACCTTTTATAAAAGGATGTTCAATAAGAGATTTAATAAAAGAAAATATTTTGTCTGAAGAATTTTATAATTTGAAAGTGGAAGAATTACCACTTGATAGGGCTTTATATTTACATCAGGAGCAAGCAGTTAGAAAAATTATTGATCAAGATAGAAATGTTATTGTAGCAACAGGAACCGGTAGTGGAAAAACTGAATCTTTTTTAATTCCGATCTTAAATAGTTTATTTAAAGAAAAAGAAAATGGTGCTTTAAATCCTGGAGTCAGGGCGTTACTGCTTTACCCGATGAATGCTTTAGCAAATGATCAATTAAAAAGATTGAGGGATTTATTAAAAAATTATTCTCAGATTACTTTTGGCAGTTACACAGGTGAAACAGAAGAAAAATACGAAAAAGCTAGAGAGCGCTATCATAAAATGTATAAAGATGCTCCCTTACTTGAAAATGAATTAATTTCTAGAGAGCAGATGAAGAAAACACCCCCTAATATCCTCATAACTAATTATGCAATGCTAGAGTACTTAATGCTGCGGCCAAAAGACCATACATTTTTTGATGGTAAGTATTCTAAAAGCTGGCAGTATATTGTGCTTGATGAAGCACATACTTATACTGGAGCAAAAGCAATTGAAATGTCTATGTTACTTAGACGTTTAAAGGCTAGAGTTTCAAATCCAAAGACTAAAATAAAATGTATTGCTACTAGTGCTACTATCGGTAGTAGTAAAAATGATTTTAACGAGGTAGCTAATTTTGGTCAAAAATTATTTAATGAGCCTTTTGAGTATAAAGAAAATGAGCCTGAGAAGCAAGATGTTATCAAGGCAAGCAGAAAAAAAGTTGAAATTAGTGAGATGAACAACTCTTGGGACGGTATAGATCCATCTATTTATTTACAATGGAAAAATATAATTGAAAGTGAAAGTGATGAGGAAATAATTTTTGATAAAATTACTAAAATTGCAGAAAAAAGCAATATTCCACAACGTTTTATTGACACTGCAGTTAATTCTTCTGATGAGAAATGGCAAAAATATCTGTATTTTATTTTAAAAAGTGATAAAAATTTAATCCACTTACAGCAATTATTAGAAGAAAAAGCACAATATTTTGTAAAAACAGCGTCAATTATTTTTCCCGATACAAATAAATCTAATGATTATTTGACAGCATTAGTTTATTTAGCAAATAAGGCAAAATCTATGGAGGAATCGGTTTCTTTATTACCTGCTAGATATCATTTATTTATTAGAGCAATTGAGGAAGCATATATAACTTTTCTTCCTGAAAAACAGCTGTTTTTAGAAAGAAAAGAAAAACATAGATATCAAGGTCAGGAGTTTCCTGTATTTGAAATTGGTAGTTGTAGACAGTGTAATGCCCTATATTTAATTGGAAATATAGATAGTAAAAATGATGAAAATTATTTAACACAACCCAGTCAGAAATATTATAAAGATAACAACAGTTTATCATATTTTTTAGTTGTTGATGATCAAGCTTTTAAAACTATAGATAATGAAGATGAAATTAAAGCAATAAATAAAAATAAAAATTATGAAGAAGAATATTTACTTTGTCCAAAGTGTGGTAATATAAGGGCTAATGGAAGTTTGTTTTCTGGCTGTGATTGTAATTTTAATCCAATTAAAGTTATAAAAGTTGCTGCTAAAAAAGGGAAAGTTCATAAATGTTCAGCATGTAGATCAGTTAGAAGTATCGGCTCTATAGTCTGGAGATTTCTTTTAGGAGGAGATGCTGTTACAAGTGTATTAACAACTTCTCTCTACCAACAGTTAGCTTCTGAATTAAAAATAGAACAAAAAGAGGTAAAAGAAAACAAAGTTGGCTGGGGATCTAAAGCTAATGAAACTGAAGCCAAAAAGAAAGTACACCCTAATAAAAACAAAAGTCAATTATTAGTTTTTTCAGATAGCAGACAGGACGCAGCATTTTTCCCTACTTATCTTGAGAGTACTTATCAGCAGATTGTTAGAAGACAATTAATTCTAAGAACTATCCAAAAAAATAAAGAAAAAGTTTTAACTAATAAATGGAGAGTTAAAGACTTGGTAAATGGATTAAAAATTTATTTAAATCGAAAACAAATTTATCCAGCGAAAAGTCTTCAAGAGATTGAGGATTTAGCCTGGAAATGGATATTATATGAATTTTTAGTTTTAGATAGAAAAAATAGTCTAGAAGCACTCGGGTTATTGGGTTTTTCTCTACAAAAACCTTTATTTTTTTCTGCAGGACCACTGGAGAAATATGGTTTAAATGAAAATGAAGCCTGGGAACTTTTTCAAATTTTATTACACAGTTTTAGAAAATATGGAGCAATACTATTTCCTGATAATATTTCTCCAGAAGATTCTTTTTTTGAACCCCGTAATAGAGAATATTATTTTAAAAAACAATCTTCAGAATATAATATTTATAGCTGGCTCCCTACCCGCAAGGGGATATTAAACTCAAGATTAGATTTCTTACAGCGTTTATCAGAAAAGGGATTAGACAATAAATTATCAAGAAAAGAATGTTTGGATATTTTGAGGCAAATTTGGGATTCAGGTTTAAATATTGATAGTGAATCAAGCATGTTTAATGATTATTTTTCCACTATTCATAGCCAAAATCTAGGTCAAATGTACCGTTTGAAACTGGATTATTGGCAGCTAAAACCTGCAATTGTTGATTCTTCAATTGATTGGTTTTATTGTCCTACCTGTAATCGAATTACTCTTCATAATGTTAAGGGCACCTGTCCAACTTATCAATGTTCTGGTCGATTAGAAAAATGCAGTCCAGAAAAATTATATAAAAATAATCATTATCGGAATTTATATTTAGATAAGCTGCCAGTTAAAATGAAAAGTAAAGAGCATACAGCTCAGTTAACAACTGAGGCTGCAGCAGATATACAAAGTCAATTTAATGATGGAGATGTAAATGTTTTAAGCTGTTCTACTACATTTGAATTAGGAGTAGATGTTGGGGAATTAGAATCAGTTTTTATGCGAAATGTTCCTCCAACACCAGCAAATTATATCCAACGTGCAGGCCGGGCTGGAAGAAGGACTGATTCTACAGCGTTTTCTCTGACTTTTGCTCGTAGAAGATCACATGATTTAACTTATTTTCAAAATCCTTTAGATATTATTAGCGGGAATATTGAGCCTCCACATTTTAAAATTAAAAATGATAAAATAATTAGAAGACATATTTATGCTGCAGCCTTAGCTAATTTTTGGAGAAAGTCTCCTGAATATTTTGGTACTGTAGAAGATTTCTTTTTTTCTAATGGTATTGATAAATTCTACAGATATTTAAAAGAAAAACCGATTGAATTGAAAATAATATTAGAAAAAATTATGCCTGATGCTTCAGAGATTAATTTAGATAATTGGAAATGGATCAATAAATTAATAGGCGAAAAGGGAGTTATGAATTTAGCTCGTTTAGAATTAGAAAATGATATTGAGCAGTTAGAAAAGGTTCAAGCTAATTTAGTAGAGCAAAAGAAGTTTGGTAAAGCAAATGTTATCAATAGAGTTATTAGAACTTTAAAAACTAAATATTTGATAAATTATATGTCACAAAACAATATAATTCCTAAGTATGGTTTTCCAGTTGATGTAGTTGAACTAAAAATTGCTCATCATGGAGATCAAGCTAAAAACCTAGAGTTAACTAGAGATCTTAAAATAGCTCTATCAGAATATGCTCCAGGCAGTCAAGTAGTTGCTGGGGGGAAGTTATGGACAAGTCGTTATTTAAAAACTTTGCCAAATAAAGATTTAATTAGACGTAAATATGCAATATGTGAACATTGTGGTCATTATCAGAGTGAAATAGCAGAAACTGAAAATGAATTAGATAGATGTCAAGCCTGTGGTGAAAAAATAGGGAAAATGAAGGGTACTTATATCACGCCTGAACTTGGATTTATATCTGATAAACCCGAAGAACCCAAATTGAGTAGACCAGAGAAAACTTATACAAGCAGACAATATTTTACTGGAGAATATAATCAAGATTCTGAGTTAATAAAAGAGTATAATTTTAATGGAATTGAGGCACAGCTCATTTCAGCTAAAAGAGGAAAATTAGCAGTAATTAATCATGCCGGATTTAATAAATTTTCAGTTTGTCAAAATTGTGGTTATACCGAAATTAATACTAATAAATCTATTAGCAAACATAAAACACCCTGGGGACAAGATTGTACAGGTAAAAGAAGAGTTTTTTCTTTAGGATATGAATATAATACTGATATTTTTCAATTGAAATTTAAAAACTCATATTTTGGTCAAGAGAAAGATGGATATTGGGAATCAGTTTTATATGGAATGTTGGAAGGTATTAGTCAAGCTCTAGGTATTGAAAGAAGAGATATTGATGGCTGCTTATATCCTTATACTGGAGATCCTTTAAATCCTGCTTTAGTTTTTTATGATACTGTTCCAGGAGGTGCCGGACATGTAGAAAGAATTATTAAAAAGAATAACTTTGAAAAAGTATTAAAGAAAACTAAAGAAATAGTAAGCAGGTGCGAATGTGGTGGAGATGAAGGAGATACTAGTTGTTATGGTTGTTTAAGGAATTATAGTAATGAATATTGTCACAATATTTTAAAGAGAAAATATGTCATAGAATTTATTGATAATTTGAAGTTGATAGATTAAATTAAAAGTCAAAAAATTAATCAGCAGAAAAATAGCATATATGCTGCGCCGCAGAGCTCTGTTCCTGGCTGCTGGCTGCGATTTCCTCAGCGAATTCTCTTATTTCATCACCTAGCAGGCGAAAAAACTAGTGATTTATGATGAGTAAAGATCGGGCAGCAGTTGAGCAGCGCAGGACAAAAGAGACTGAAATTATTGCCAGTGTAAATCTGGTTAAAAAGAATACTTTTATAAAAAGTATTAGGTCTGGAAATTTTCAGGTTCTGGGATTTTATTTTTTTATAAATGTTCTTTTTTAAGACTTTATGTTATAATATTGTAAAAACAGTTGGGTTAATTTTTCATCCCGATAAAATTGGAAAGGAAGGCGAAAACTATTATAAATAAAATTAAATTTGAGACTAAAATAATAAGTGACTTTGATAATTTTCTGAATAAAATTAATAAAGAAAAAATTAAAATCAGCAAAACTCAGGAATTTATTAATGGGGGAGCATTACTGGAGTTAAATGAACTAATGGAGACAGATCAGCTTTCTGAATGTCATAATAGAACTCCTCAATATAAATATTTACTTTTAAATTTCTTTTATTATCTTGCACTTGCCGGTAAAGTTTTAAAAATTGATTACAGCCGCAGCACTAAGCACCTAATTAAGGGTAAAAACTTTGATGCTTATAAACAATTATCAGAATCAGAAAAATATTTATTTCTACTGGAAACATTCTGGCTTGACTGTGATCTTGAGAAAATGCAGACTCCTAAAAATGATAATAATATTGAAATTAATCTAGAAAGATATATAAATAAGTTAATGGCTAATGAAGATTTAATTGTCAATGATCAGTTAAAATTTTATCTGGGAGCTTTTCTCAAGTATTTAAATTATTTGGGGCTTTGGCGGATAGATTTTATGAAACTCAGGTTAACTGAAGCTGGAAAATCAATAATTCCAATCCTGATAAATAATTGGTCCTTTAGAGATTACAATTTACCTTTTTTAAGGAAGATCGGTTATGAATTTGGAATTTATGGTGTCAGAATAGCCTATCAAAATCCATTTTGGATCGATTTTGCTGATATTTTTCCAGAAATCAGCGGTACTATTCCAAGAGCTGCCGGTAAAAAAGTTTCAGGTAATTATATTTTTAAAATTAAGCTGGGGAAAGTCTGGCGCAAGGTGAAAATTGCTGCTTCTGTTGCGCTTGCCGATTTACATCAGGCAATTCAAGCTGCTTTTGATTTTGATGATGATCATCTTTATTCATTTTTTATGTCAAATAAGCCCTGGGATGGTCCGGGATATGGTCGAATTGAAGAGGGTAGAGGGTTTAATGCAGTAGAAAAAAAGCTTTCTGAGTTGGGATTGGAAGTAGGTCAGGAATTTTTGTACATTTTTGATTATGGAACAGAATGGAGATTTAAAATTAAAACTGAATCCTATCTGGATGAAGTAGAACTGGAGCAGGCAGAGATTATTGGTTCCAAAGGTGAAAATCCTGTTCAGTATCCTTTTTAGGAGGAAAATTACAATTTTGTA
This sequence comes from Halanaerobium sp., assembly GCA_041694515.1. Classification (GTDB taxonomy): domain Bacteria; phylum Bacillota; class Halanaerobiia; order Halanaerobiales; family Halanaerobiaceae; genus Halanaerobium. The sequence continues at coordinate 90,787 of JASMSZ010000005.1, read as the reverse complement.
ATAATAGAGTGATATAATTTAATTAAAACAATTATGCAGTTAATTACTAAATTGGATGGGCTGAACCAGTTTCAGGCTTTACAATACTAACTTAAGGCTATATTAAACTCTCATGTTACTATTAATGTTAATATATGCTGCGCCGCTTTGAAAAAGTTAGATTCACTTTTTACTGATTATAGATTAATATCTCACGATAATCCGACAAAATTTATTTACTTCCTAAATCGTTTTATGTTACAATAATAATGCTATTTATAAATTTTAAACAGACAACTATCTAAAATAATTATTAAATTTAAAGTAAGGGGAGTTCAAATGGAAAAAGTTAAACTCGATATGGAAAAATATGCAGTGCTTTCTAGACAGGCAGCAGCAGAAGGCTGTGTACTTTTAAGAAATGAAGAACAGGCACTGCCGATTAAAAAGGGAGAAAAGGTATCTGTTTTTGGTAGAATTCAATTTGACTATTACAAAAGCGGTACCGGTTCTGGCGGCCTGGTTAATACTGAATATGTAGTAGGCATTTTAGATGCTTTAAAAGCGAACGGTGAGCTTGCTCTTAACCAGGAACTGATGGCTGCATATAAAGCATGGTTGGAGGATAATCCCTTCGATCATGGTGAAGGCTGGGCCCAGGAACCCTGGTCTCAGAAAGAAATGCCGGTCAGTGCTGAACTGGCTCAAAAGTCAGCCGCAGAAACTGACCTCGCAGTAATTATATTGGGGCGGACTGCAGGAGAAGATAGAGATAATTCTGCCAGCAAAGGAAGTTACTATCTGACAGATACTGAAGAAGAAATGCTGGCCAGTGTAACTGAAGCCTTTGATCGAGTTGCAGTAGTTTTAAATGTAGGTAATATAATTGATATGAACTGGGTGGATAAATATCAGCCTGAGGCAGTGCTTTATGCCTGGCATGGAGGTATGGAAGGTGGTAATGGAACCGTAGATGTTCTGACAGGTAAAGTAAATCCTTCCGGAAAGCTGAGTGATACCATTGCCTATGATCTTGAAGATTATCCTTCCATGGATGATTTCGGCAATAAAAACACTTTAATTTATAAAGAAGATATTTATGTAGGTTACAGGTATTTTGAAACAGCAGCTAAAGACAGAGTGATCTATCCCTTTGGCTACGGACTATCCTATACAGAATTTGATCAGAATATTATTTCTTTCGAAGAAGGAGAAGATTTACTTAGAGTAGAGATTGAAGTGAGAAATACCGGTGATCAAGCCGGAAAAGAGGTAGTACAGGTCTATGCCAGTAAACCTTTAGGTCAACTTGGTAAAGCAGCTCGAACTTTAGAAGCCTTTGCCAAAACCGAATTATTGGAGTCGGGTCAAAGTCAGAAATTAAGCTTGAGTTTTCCTAAAGAACAGCTGGCCTCCTATGATGACAGCGGCATAACAGGTCACAAATCTTCATATGTTTTAGAAGCAGGTCAGTATGAGATTTATGCTGGCAGTGATGTCCGCAGGGCTGAACCTGTCGGCAGTTTTGAAATTAAAACTCTGCAGGTTATAGAAGAACTTGAAGAAGCCTGTGCACCAGTAGAATCTTTTGAACGCTTAAAGGTTGAGCCAGATGGGACAATGGCTGAAGAAGAAGTACCCCGGAGAACTGTAGATCTTGATGCCCGAATAGCTGCTGATCGTCCTCAAGCAATTCCCTATACAGGTGATCAGGAAATTAAACTCAAAGATGTTTATCAGAACAGGGCTTCCCTGGAAGATTTTATTGCTCAGCTGAGTGATCAGGATCTGGCCTGTCTGATACGGGGTGAAGGAATGAGTTCCCCCAGAGTAACTCCTGGAACTGCTGCAGCTTTTGGTGGGGTGAGTGAGAATCTGGTTGACTTTGGAATTCCTGCTGCCTGTGCTGCTGATGGACCTTCCGGAATCAGGATGGACTGCGGTACAACTGCGTTCAGTCTGCCAAACGGGACATCTTTAGCCTCAACTTTTAATACTGAATTAGTAGGTGAACTATTTGATCTGATGGGACAGGAACTTTTGGAAAATAAAATTGAAACCCTGCTGGGACCGGGAATGAATATTCACAGAACGCCTTTAAACGGACGTAATTTTGAATACTTTTCAGAAGACCCACTTCTGACCGGTAAAATGGCTGCAGTGCAGCTTAGGGCAATGAATAAATACAAAGTTACCGGAACAGTAAAACATTATGTTGCCAATAATCAGGAATCTCACCGACATGATTTAAATGCTGTTGTCTCCGAAAGAGCTTTAAGAGAAATTTATTTAAAAGGCTTTGAAATTGCAGTCAAAGAAGGAGAAGCTGCTTCCATTATGTCTACCTATGGTGGTTTAAATGGAATCTGGACAGCCGGGAATTATGATCTCCTGACTACAATTCTAAGAGATGAATGGGACTTTAATGGTATTGTGATGACAGACTGGTGGGCCAGAATTAATGAAGAAGGAGAAAAAGCCAGAAAAGCAAACACTATTCCGATGGTTAGAGCCCAGAATGACTTATATATGGTCTGTGAAAATCCGGAAGAAAATAGTGCTGAGGATAATACCTTAAAAGGTCTGAAAAAAGGAAAAATCACCAGAGGAGAACTGCAGCGTAATGCAGCAAATATCTTGAAATTTATAATGGATTCAGCTGTGATGGAAAGACATCTTAATGGTCCAGGAGAAGAATTGGCTGCAGCTGAGAGCGCTGATGAACCAGGGAATGTAATAGAATATTATGATCTGTCTGAAATAGAAGTTATTGATCTCTCAGATGTAGATACTGCAAAAGGAGAATCGGTGGTGTTAGGCATAATTAGAGATGAAAAGGGAATTTATAAGCTGAAGCTTGAAATGAAAGCCAGTGGAGGAGAACATGCTCAGATTCCTGTCTCCTTATTTCTTAATAACAAATTAGACTCAACAATTACTTTAAATGGTACTGGAGAATGGAAGACAGTAGAAAAAGAGATAAATCTCTGGAGCAAAAACAATTATCTCAAACTTTATTTTGCTCAGAGTGGAATGATACTTGGTAAAATGACTGTTGAATTTGAAAAAGAAGTTGAGTCAGATTAAATTTAAAGTTAAAAATCAAAAATAGTATATCAGTATAAAAATAAAGGCACCTGTTAAAAACAGGTGCCTTTATTATTAAGCTCAGACATTTCCCATGTGAACATATTTGAGCCCGGCTTTTTCTCCGATGGATTTTGCCATTTTAATTGTGTCTATTGGAGTTCTAGATCTATCCTGCATTTTCCAGCCTGGATAAAAACGACTTACATGCCAGGCAACATCTCTGCCTAATTCTTCTGCAATAAATTGTGCTATTTCTTCTAACTGATCTTTTTTATCATTTAAATCTGGTATGACAAGAGTAGTCACCTCGAGATGGACACCAGCCTGATAAAGATACTTTAGATTTTCTTTAATCGGTTCTAAGCGGGATCCTGTGTATTTTTTATATAATCCAGCTGGCCCTTTATAATCAATATTTGCTGCATCAAGATAAGGAATTATTTCATCCAGAGTTTTTCTAGTCATATATCCATTGCTTACCCAGACATTTTTAAGACCTTTTTTATGAGCAATCTTCATAGTGTCTAGAGCATATTCCAAAAAAATTGTTGGTTCAGTATAGGTATAAGCTATTGACTCACAGTTATTATTCAGCGCCTGCTCAACCACATCTTCTGGAGGAAGATTTCTACCATTTGCAGCTTTATCTGGCTCTGGACTCTGAGATATTCTCCAGTTCTGACACCAGCTGCACTTCATATTACAACCTTCAGTACCGATTGAAAAAGCTTTTGTATGTGGCAGAAAATGATAGATGGGTTTTTTCTCGATCGGATCAATATTAGCAGCAGCTGCTATTCCATAATTAAGAGTGTAAAGTATTCCTTCTTGATTTTCTCTGACTCGACAGATACCTCTATTTCCTTTTTTGATCACACATCTGTGGCTGCAGACAGCACATTTAACCTTCTGATCATCCAATTTCTCATAAAGCATTGCTTCTTTCATAATTATTGAACCTCCTCGGGCAAGCTCACGAGGTTTGCAAGCAGACTTTCACTCTATCACCTCAGAAATTATAATTGACTGTTAAATATAAAGAGCTTAAAAAGTCAAGTGACCACATAATTATTTTATCAAAGATTTAATGAAATTACTAGATTCTGATGTTTATTTCTATCATTAATAAAGTATTATAAGTTATTTAAAAAAATAACATATATGCTGCAATGAATTTAAAATGACTAATATATTTCTTAATGGCTTTATTAAAAACACCCGTTTGCGATATAATGCTGTCACACCCCTGTGTTATTCTTTAAATATACTAATTAAAAGTGGATAAAATAATAAAAAAATTAAGGGGCTTTAAAATAAAAAATATCAGTCGGGCTAAAAAAACTCAATCCTGGATCAATCAAATAAAAGCTTATCAAAAAAAGGCGCCAGATCTATATAATGAAGATATTAAAAGGTCAGATTCAGAATTTAATATTAACCACTATTTTGATATTCTTGAGAATATTAAGCTCGAAGAAGCCTGGCTGGCAGATGATGTAGATAATTATTTAGCTCATGTTAAACCTGGCAGTTTATCCAAATCTGAAGGCAGGAAGCTAAAATCACTTAGAAGCCTTTGACAGTGTTTTAAATAATGAGAGAGGCAACCGAGGCAATCAGAGAGGTCAAAATAATCAGAGTGGGGCAAAAAACATGAATAAAAATAATAACAATAGACCAAATCGTGGTGGAAATAGAAAGTAAAATAAGTGTAAATTTCAATGGAGCCTTCAGTTAATGACTGGGGGCTCTTTTTAATTAATCTTAATAGTTTAATTCTATTTTTAGTTTTTCTTTCACCTGATATTCATCTAGCCAATCATTATCTGATTTAATACTATTTTTAGCTTTTATTAAATTTTCGAGTAATTTAATAGTAGCCTGATTTTTTTTCATATTCTTCAATATCCATAATTGCAAATTTTCCTCTTATATTTTTGAGATATATAATTTTGCACAGATTTCAAATAAACAACGATTTTATTAAACTTACTTCTGTGATATAATTAAACTGAAGTATGGCTTAAATAAAATTACAATCAAAGGACTGATGAATATGCTGATTCAGGCAACAACTAAACTAAGAAATCAATTAAATTTATCAGCCTCAAGCCTCAGTTGGAATCAGCAGAAGACGCTTTAGAGAAATAGATACAGAAGAGCATTTTCAACCTGACTGACGCTTACATCAAGAATTAGCAGAATATTTTGGAGAAAAAGATAAGGTCTGAGCTAAAATCATACTTTTATCTCATATATTAATCTGTTATAATATTATTAGATTGAATACCGACAATTTAAATATATTAGATAAAATACCGATATAGGAGGCTGCTTATGCTTTATGCTTTATTAATTCTAGCCCATATTCTTTCAGATTTCACTTTTCAAAGTAAAAATACAAGTGAAAATAAAAGAGAGTCTAATTTCTCTTTATTAAAACATGGAATAATAGTATTTGTTATCTCCTATATTTTAACAATTTATTATTTTAGTTTAACTCATTTTCTAATGATCTTATTATTATCTCTGCTGCATGTAGCTGTTGATTATACCAAGATCAGATTAACTAATAAATTTAGCAATTATAATTTGGAAATCTTTATTTTTGATCAACTGCTTCACTTTTTTATTATTTTTATAATAACTCCTTTTTTCAATTCTGTTCCTAACTCGGAATCACTGGTTTTTTTCAAAAAACTATCTGACATTTATCCCTCGTTAAGATTTTTAACAGAAGCAAAAGTGAGCTTTTTGCTGATTACTCTATCCGTAATTATTTTTAATTTTAAAGCTGCCACTATCCTGGTCAGAGAAACACTGAGCAAGTATAAAAGTAATATAAGCCGGGAGGGAGATAAAGGAGAGGCAATAGGAAATTTAGAAAGACTATTAATTATTATCTTTATAGTTTTTGAATATTATTCACTAATCGGTTTAATGTTTACCGCTAAATCACTGATCAGATTCAAAGAGATAGAAGTAAATGCAGAAAAAAATTCTTCTTTTGTAGAATACTACTTAATAGGATCCTTTATCAGTATTTTGATCGGAATTTCTACCGGCAGTTTAATTAAAATATTTTCATATTTATGGAATTAGGAGGTGGCTCTGATGAGTAGTAATTCAATTGTTGTAATTGGAGATATCATTGAATCTAAAAAAATAGATAACCGAAAAAATGCGCAAAATAAACTGACTGAATTATTAGCTAAGTTAAATGATGACTACCAGAAATATATCGAGTCACCTTTTAAAATTACTCTGGGAGATGAATTTTATGGTGTACTCAATAACTTTTCTCCGATAATTGATATTCTTCAGATATTAAAAATTGAATTTAAAGAAATTGATTTTAGATTTGGTATTGGTCAGGGGAAATTTAATGATAATAGTCATGGCGCTGCCTATGAAAATGCTCTTAAAGCATTAAAATTTATGAAAAATAAAAAATTTAGTATCCATTTAATTAGTGATAATGACAATAATAATTTTCAAATAATAAATTTGATTTTACATTTATATTTTCGTATTTTTAATAAATTTACCTTCAATCAGAAATATATAATCTACAATTTAAGCAGGGGGAGAAAGCAGAAAGAAATTGCAGCTGATTTAAAGAGCTCTCAGTCAAGCGTCAGTCAATCATTATCAAATATCAACTGGAAACTTTTAGTTAAGACTGTTGATTTTTTTAAAAGAATTGCCAGAAATCTTTCTGAAATAGAAATTAATTTAAGAGGAGAACATTTAGCTTTAATAGGAGCTTATCCCAGCAGACTTAATCAGGAAAATAAGATCGAAAATATATTAACAGAAATTAATGAGGATTATAGTAATCTAATTAGATCTAAATTTGTTTTAGCTACTCTGTCTGATGAAGCTGAAGATTACTTTGAATTTCAGGCGTTATTTAAAAATGAGATCACCGATTATCAAAAATTAGTATATTTACTGGTAGACATATCTTATGAAGTAGATGAATTATATTTGGGGCTTGGTTCAGGTGGAATATCTACAGAGATTAAAGAACAGGCTTTAGGAATGGATGGCCCGGCATTTTATAATGCAAGAGAAGCACTAAATAAATCTTTTACAGATGGGATATCATTAAATTTAGTTTCAGGTGAAAATCTAGTAGATAATAGTCTGTCTATAATTTTATCTCTGCTCATTGAAATTATAAAAAAATGGACAGTTAAACAGAAGAAAGCTGTGGATCTTAGAAAAACTGGCTTAAGTCAAAATAAAATTAAGGAAAAAATGGAATTATCAGCTCGCTCAACCTTAGTAGAACACCTGCAGAGAGCTGGCTGGAAGGAATATGATTATATTGTAAAAAAGCTGGCTGAATTATTAGCTAAAAACACGACATTAATAAAATATTAGATAAAAGACCGACGTATAAAGTGATATCTCAAAATCCTAACAGAAAGGACTGATAAAGATGCTGATTCAGGCAACAGCTAAATTAAGAGATGAATTAAAATTAAAAGAACTTGGAACAAAAGAAAGGCCACCTTTATTTTCATGGCATGCCAATCTAAAAAGGATTAATAGGCGTAAAACAGTTATTTTAGTTAATGATGCCTCTAATTATACGGTAGTTCTTTATGGAATGAAAAAAGAAGATTTTAATAAATTTTCAGTTCGTGTTAAAGAGGGAATTAGAAGGGCTTTTGAACTCGAAGGAATCAAAGACAGTTTGATAAATAAATATTTGAGTGAGTTTGAAGGCTTTACTTTTCAGAAAGCAACTAATAGGAGTTACATAGGTAGGTTAAACTATTCCTGCAAAATGACAGAAAGATATGCAGATAGATTTAATTTTAATCAAAAAGAAATTTATCAGTCTGAAATATCAAAAAAAATTAGCGATATCCCGACCAAAGAAGATAAGGAATACTTTTATTCTAATGAGCGTTTAAGAGAAATATTAGCAGAATATTTTGGCGAAGATGATATTATCAAGACTAAAGCTGCAGTTTTAAAAGTTGAACTTGAGCTGGGAGAATATAAAGCCTGGAGAAAAGTTGTTGTACCTTTAAGTTATAATTTCCATCAGCTGCATAAAATTATCCAGAATATCTATAACTGGCAGGATTACCATCTACATGAGTTTTTTGTCTACAGTGAAGAAAAAGATGATACTAAAAATTGGAATCATGGTGAATATCATCGGGATGGCTATAAGGCTATTTTAAACCTTGCAGCAGACCAGAAAAATTTTGAATACAATAAATATGAGCTAAATTATGAGCAGGAGGATTTTGAGATGGCTGTAGAAAATGAGGTTAAGCTAAAAGATGTTCTTCCAGCCAGAATTAAATACAATTATGATTATGGCGACAACTGGCAGCATTACATTGAAACTGAAGAAATTATAGACGATTATAAGTCAAATAAGCCGACACTTCTGGATGGAGCAGGAACTGCTCCTCCGGAAGATGTAGGAGGAGTCGGTGGTTTTGATGAATTTATGCAAATCATTTCAAATCCCGATGATGAAGATCACGAGTCTATGCTGGAGTGGGCTGAAAGTCAGAGGTTTAAAGAATATGATCCGGAAGAGATAAAGTCTGAGCTTGAACGTTATTTTTAATATATCAAAAAAATAATTTGGAGGGTTAAATTTTATGAAAGGTAAATGCAAAATTTGTGGTAATGAATATACTCAATCAGGAATGTCCAGACATTTAAAATCATGTCTAAATAAGAACTATGACAAAATAATTGCAGAAGATCAAGTTCAGGAAAGTTTATATTATCATATTTATGTCAAAGGGACATACAGGTCAGACTACTGGCTGCAGCTGCAGGTCAAAGCAGATGCTAAATTAAGTGATCTTGACAGTTTTTTACGTGATATCTGGCTCGAATGCTGTAATCATCTGAGTGAATTTGAAATTAATGAGCAGCGCTTTACATCCAGTGGACTTAATATGAATCATAAAATTAAAGATATTTTACGAGAAAAAACTAAATTTTCATATACCTATGATTTTGGTTCTTATACTAAATTGGATTTAAATGTAGTTAATGTATTTAAAGCAGAAGCAAGAGAAGAAAAAATAAGTGTGTTAGCAAGAAATAATCAACCTGAGATTAAGTGCAGTCACTGTGATAATCCGGCTGAATTTGTCTGCCCGAGTTGTTATAATGATGGTTGGTACTGCAGTGAATGCCTTGATAAACATGAAGAAAATGACTGTATGAGAGGAACTGATAATCTACTGCCGGTTGTAAATTCTCCCAGAGTTGGAGTCTGTGCTTATTCTGGAAACTAAAAAAAGGAGGATGTTCAAAGATGGATAATTTAAAGAAAATTTTATTAATATTAATTTCTCATGGCTTTTTAAAAAGGAGTTAAAAATGAGTGGTTATAGTAAAAAAGCTAAAAAAGAAATCAGGCGGCTGGCAGGTCTTGCTCATGATAGAGAACTAGAAAAAGCTTTATCTGATTTGAATTTAAAATTTAAGCAGTGGGAAAAGAAAGAGCTGGATCCTTTTGAATTAGATGATGAGATACCCAAATTTCATAACAAGATATCTAGAGAAATCTTCAAAAAATATAACAGTTATAATATGGAGGATCATTTTGTTGCTATAGCAATAGTTAATGGCATAATTGATAAAGATAATTTTGATTTAACTTTTTGATTATTTTCAAGAATAGGGGGTGTTAAAATATGGGACTTAAAGTTGATTTAGAAGATGTTTTAGAAGCATTAGAACTTAGAACCAGTGAGAGTAATTATTTTTATTATAAAAAAACTGGTGAAGTTTTCATGATAATGGATGATGAATTAAGAGCGGGAGAGGAAGATCCTGACCTTGATAAATTTCCAGAATGGCAGCGGGAGAATATTAAAGCTGCAGTAGATATTATCTCAACTGATGACTATATAAGACTTCCGGATGACTATGAAATTGATGACTATAGTATTATGGAAGATTTTTGCTATTCAGTCGAAGATGAAGAACTGAGAGAGGAACTTCTTTATGCTATCCGAGGAAACGGTGCCTTTAGAATGTTTAAAGATAAGATTTATCAATGTGATATAGAAGATCAGTGGTATGATTATAAAGATCAGAGATATAAGGATATAGCAGTTGCATGGTGTGAAGAAAATAATATTGAGTATCAGGAAAATTAGATAGAGAAATAGCTAGGAGGGATATTAATGGCTTTAAACGAATTATTAAAAAAACGAGTTGAGAAAACCCTGGACAAATTTTGTGATGAGCGCATACCGGAGAAAGTAAAGGATCAGATTAAGCTGGATTATAATATACGAGGCAAATATGTTACTTTAATTGAAAAACGTCCACATTATAAAGATCCAAAGATAAAATGAATGCCGATAAGTTACAAGAACATAAAAAGACTGCTGAAGATTATCTGTCATATCGGAATTTGGATGACTTTATTTTATTTTGCTCGCAAAAACTATTATATTAATCAATCAGAGGATTGATATCATGCTGACAATCAGGAATTATATATAATAGAAATCAGCTGATTTAGGAGAATTATAGATGGATATCAAAAGGGATAAAAATATAAAAAAATTCGGTTTTTATGGTCTTTTAAAAAACCTTAAATTCTTTGAGCCATTTCTATATATATTCTTTTTAAGTCTTGGATTTTCTTATTTTCAAATCGGAAGTTTAATTTCAATAAGAGAAATCACAAAAAATATTTTAGAAGTACCTTCAGGAATCTTTGCTGATAACTACGGCCGCAAAAAAAGTCTGCAGATATGTTTTGTTTTCTATATTTTTTCATTCATTCTTTTTTACTACAGCAGTATCTATTTAAGCATAGGTCTGGCAATGGTTTTATTCGGGATCGGAGAAGCTTTTAGAAGTGGAACTCATAAGGCAATTATCTTTTTATATCTTGACCAAAATAATATTGCAGATAAAAAGACAGAGGTTTATGGGAGAACAAAATCGTACTCTTTAATCGGCTCAGCGATTTCTGCAGTAATTGGAGGTTTGATAGTTTTTATTGAATCAAATTACAGATTAATCTTTTTATTTTCCATATTACCTTATATACTAGATTTTATTCTAATTTCTAGCTATCCTGATTATTTAGATGGAAAAACTACTAATGTTTTGGATCTAAAAGTTTTTCTTCATTCAGGATTAGAAAGTTTTAAAAAGTTGCTGCTTCAGTTGAAGAATTTAAGAAAAGGAATTATAAATTCTGGTGTCTATGATGGATTTTTTAAAATTTTAAAAGATTATCTGCAGCCTGTATTAAAGTTGGAAGTTATTTCACTGCCCCTGCTGCTGAATTTTGGAGAAGAAAAAAGACTTTCAGTTCTGCTTGGATTTTCATATGCAGTTATTTATCTGCTCAGTTCCTATGCGAGCCGTAATGCTTTTAAAATAAAAAATAAATTTAAGGGAAGCAGTAAAAGTTTAAATCTAGCCTATATTCTAACAGTTTTTATAATTGCCATTATTGGTTTAATGATTAACAGCGGCTTTACCTATCTAATTATTGTTCTTTTTATAATTTTTTATGTTATTCGAAATTTAAGAAGGCCAATAATGCTTGATTATATAGCTAATATAATTGAAGAAAAAGAACGAGCAACCATGCTCTCAATTGAATCTCAATTTAGGACTATATTTATTGTCATTGCCGCTCCAATAATTGGATATACAGCTGATCTGTGGGGGTTACGAGCAATGTTTTTCTCAGTTTCATTAACTATGATTATTTTAAGAAGCTTATTAAAATTAGTGAGCATAAAAGAAAATTGAGGTTTTTAATTTTGCAAAAAAACCCTACTGAATGAAAATATTATTACAGTTCGATTTTCCTCAATATTGTAATTATTAACAAGGAATTCTACCAGGGATTCGGCTCTTCTTTTTACCTTCAACTCTCAGCTCTTTTTCAGTAAATTCTTTGTATTGATCACTAAATTCTGCCTCATTCAGTTTATTTAAAGGTAGGGTGAATTCATCATAATTCTTTGAGAGCTCTGTGGTGATTTACTTGTTGAAGTTTCAATAAAAACTTTATCTGCCTGAACATCATCTACCTGAGCCAGAATCGAAGTTGACGATAATAGTGATATAAAAAGTTTGATTGGTACCGAAGCAAAAAGACAGAACATTTGTAATTAAAGCAGATAAATTATATAATTAATAAACAAGTTAATTAATGAAATGGGGGTAGAGATATTAATGAATAAAAAACAAATGGAACTTATGAAAAATGGCAGAGGTTTTATTGCAGCAATGGACCAGAGTGGTGGAAGTACACCAGGAGCCTTAGAAGATTATGGTATAAAAGAGTCTGAATATGAGACAGAAACAGAAATGTTTGAGCTTGTTCATGCAATGAGAACTAGAGTTATTACAAGTCCTTCGTTTAGTTCTGAATACATTCTGGGCGCAATCTTATTTAAGCATACAATGAATAATAAAATGGAAGGCAAATATACCGCTGAGTACCTCTGGGAGGAAAAAGGAATTCTTCCAATTCTCAAAGTTGATCAGGGAACAGAGGAAAAAGAAAATGGAGTTCAACTGATGAAGCCGATAACCAAACTAAATGATCTGCTTGCAGAGGCAGAAAAGCATAATATTTTTGGAACCAAAATGAGATCAATTATTCACAGTGCCAATGCAGATGGTATTAAAGATATTGTGGCTCAGCAGTTTGAATATGGCAAAAGGATCTATGAGGCAGGTTTTATACCAATTTTAGAACCAGAAGTTAGTATCGAAATTGAGGATAAATTAGAGTCAGAAATTATCTTAAAAGAAGAAATTCAAAAGCTGCTTCAGGACTTAGATGATGAACAGTATATCTTTAAACTCTCACTTCCAAGTCAGGCAGATTTTTATCAGGAAATTATTGAACATCCCAATGTAGTCAGGGTAGTAGCTTTATCTGGAGGTTACAGTCAAGAAGTTGCGATAAATAAACTTTCGGAAAATCATAATATGATTGCCAGTTTTTCTCGCGCTCTGCTTCAGAAGTTAAGGGTTGATCAGTCAGAGGAAGAATTTGATAAAGAACTGAAAGATGCTGTCACTAAAATTTACAATGCATCAATAACTTAAATATTAAATATATAAATTGGAACAATAAATAAGGATGACAACAAAATTAATTATTAAGATTAAGGCTGGGATTTCCCGGTCTTTTTTTTGCAATATATATTTTATATTTTGTAAGATATAGAGTATTATTATAGTATAATCATTTTTTTTGAAAGGATAGATCAGCATTGAATGAAAAATTTAATATTAAATACCAGAATAATTTTGGAGTGAAAAACAACTATAAGTTTTGCATTTGTGTACATGCTTTTGGGAATAGCAATTTTTGTTTTTGAGAAAAAGAAAACTGGATTTTAGAAAAACTGGCTAAAATGTCAGAGATTAAAGCTCCTCCTAAAGATAAAGAATTTATCAGGGGAGAAACTCTTTATTTTCTGGGCAAAGAATATCAGTTAATACCTATTGCTGAAGTTAATATTAAAAGCCTAAAGATGGAATTAGTAGAGGAGAAGTTAATAATTAGATTTCCGGAAAAGTGGCCGAATACTTAGTGATACATGAACTGGTGCATTTAATTCATCCCAATCATTCAAAAGACTTATGGCCTCTGAAGAAGCAGAATGGATTACCGGAGAGCTTATAAATTCTGAAGGTGGATTTAAGCGTTAAAACATACCTTGTAGGAAAAAAAATGCATGAAAATTATTTAAAATATTTTAATTATGGAAGGATGTTACAGCTATGCCTGATTTTAAACTGCAGCATTTAATAACAACTGGTGTTAGGGAAGCAGAGATGATAGAAGCACTTCTTAATGACAGCAATATAGAGGTCATTGTTCGTCATGATGAATTTGGCGGCTACAGCATGATCTATATGGGATATTCTGCCTATAATATAGAGCTTTATGTTGCAGATAAAGATTATGAGCAGGCCAGAGAACTCCTAAATAGTTTAAATTTAGAAAGAGATACTCAAGATGATGAAGTAGTTGAAAATTCGGAGGAAAAAGATAAAAGTGAAGAGGGTAAAAGTATTTCTTTTTATCTGGCTCAGATTGCAAAAATAATTATTGTTCTCTATCTGCTGTTTAATTTAATTGCATTGATTTATTAATATGTTTAGTATCAGAAAGTTTACTATTTCAGGTTTTAATGATAAACTTATATAAATAGTTATTAATAATTATTATGATTTAGATTACTGAGAAGTAGAGAAAACGAGTAGAGAAAGGAATGATATTATGAATTTTGTATTTTTATCACCTTATTTTCCGAACAACTTTTATAATTTTTGTGTAGAACTTAACAAAGCTGGTGTCAATGTACTTGGGCTTGGTGACCAGCCCTACGAAGAATTGAGGTCTGAGCTTAAAGATGCACTGACCGAATATTACAGGGTAGATCAGATGGAGAATTATTCTCAGCTGCTTAAGGCATGTGGATATTTTACTCACAAATATGGAAAAATTGATCGGATTGAATCTCATAACGAACACTGGCTGGAAACTGATGCCAGACTAAGAACAGATTTTAATGTTACTGGTTTAAAAATCAATGAGATTTCGTCAATGAAGTATAAATCAAAAATGAAAGAAGTATTTAATCAGGCCGGTTTAAATACTGCCCGGGGTAAGGTTGTTGATAATCTGGCGGAAGCAGAGAGTTTTATTGAAGAAGTAGGTTATCCGGTGGTTGTTAAACCTGATAACGGAGTAGGGGCAGCCGACACCTATAAGCTCGAAAATTATGATCAGCTTATAGACTTTTTTAACAAAAAACAGCAGCTTGATTATATAATGGAAGAATATATTCAGGGTGAAATCTATACCTTTGATGGTTTAACAGATAAGGAAGGTAATATTGTTTTTTCCTCCTCTATGGTTTATAAAGGTGGAATTATGGAAACAGTGAATGAGGGCCTGGATATGTACTATTATATACCAAGAAAATTGCCTGAGGATATAGTAGAAACTGGCAGAAAAACTGCCGCAGCTTTTGAGCTGAAAGAAAGATTTTTCCACTTTGAATATTTTAAGATGGATGACGGTAGAATTGTTGCCCTTGAAGTTAATATTAGGCCTCCAGGTGGATTAACTCTTGATATGTTTAATTATGCTAATGATATAAATATTTATAAGGACTACGCTGAACTGGTGCTTCACGGCAAATTTGGAGCCGAAATTAGCAGAAAATATAACTGTTTTTATATTGGTAGAAAGAATTTTATTAATTACAGGTATTCACTGGAGGATATAATAAATAAATATGGTGATTATATAGTGCTGCACGAATCTATTTCTCCTATTTTAGCTCCTGCGATTGGAGATTATGGAATAATTTTAAGAACAAAAGATCTTGAAAATGGCAAAGAGGCTGTTCGCTTTGCAATGGAGAAATCTCAGGAGGAGTATTAGATATTATGAAGATAGAGTACAGAAATTTTCACAGTTCACATTTAGATAGAGATATGCCATTTAAAATTTATGGCCATGCAGGCAAACCGATGCTTGTCTTTCCTTCTTCTGGAGGAAGTTTTCATGAATATGAAGATTTTGGCATGATTGATGCCATCTGGCCATTTATTGAAAATGGACAGCTAACAGTTTATGCAGCCAGCAGTGTTGATGGAGAGTCCTGGCTTGATTATGATCTGCATTCCCATGATAAAGCAGTCATTCATAATAATTATGATAGTTACATTATTGATGAACTGCTGCCGCTTATTAAATATCATTCTAACTGGCAGGGAGGTTTAATCAGTTCAGGCTGCAGTATGGGAGCTTTCCATGCTGTTAATTTTTACTTTCAGCATCCTGATGCTTTTGATACTGCTGTTGCTTTAAGCGGTATTTATGATGCAAGATTTTTTACCGGTGGTTATATGGATCAAGAGGTTTATTTAAATTCCCCGGTTGATTATCTCAAAGAACTGGAAAACGAATGGTATTTTAATCACTATCGCAAAAATAAATTAATTATCAGTGCCGGTCAGGGTAGGTGGGAGGAAGATACTCTTAGGGATACCAGACTTTTAGACACAATACTGGCAGAAAAAAATATTCCTGCCTGGTTTGATTACTGGGGTTATGATATTGATCATGACTGGACCGGTTGGAGACAGCAGATGCCTTATTTTTTAGGGAAACTTGAAGAAAACGGTATTATTTAGTGAAGTAACTTAAAAAGAATATTGAACAATAAATAAAAAAATAATTACTGTCAGAGGAGTTTGTTAATGCTAAAAAATAAGATAGAAATAGAAATTATAGAAAACTTTTATTCTGAGATATTAAATAACCTGAGAAATATAAGAATATATCTGCCGCCTTCTTATTTAATTCAGAAGCATAAACATTATCCAGTTTTATATGTCCACGATGGTCAGAATGTTTTTGAAGGCAAAAAATCTTATTCAGGCGAATCCTGGAATCTTCATCAGATGACAGACCAATTAATCAAAGAAAATATGATCGAAGAAATAATAATTGTAGCTGTTGATAATATGGAAGAAGAGAGATTAAGTGAATATGCTCATCAGGATGGCTTTTTTAAAGGAGAAAAAATTAAAGGGCGCGGTTTTGATTACGAAAAGTTTTTAATCAGGGAATTGATGCCGTATATAGCAGAAGAATATAGAATTAAAGAAGGGCCGGGGAATACAGGTTTAATGGGCTCTTCGATGGGAGGTCTGGTTACTTTTAATATAGGTTTAAGGAGAACAGATCTGTTTTCAAAACTGGCAGTAATGTCGCCTTCTCTCTGGTGGGGGAAGAGTTCTCCACTGGAAAAAATTAATTCCTATGATTATCAAAATTTAAACTCCCAAATCTGGCTGGATACAGGTGAAGCTGAGGGTAAGTTTATGTCTTTTACAGAGGATGTAATTTCTGAGCTAAAATATTTAAAAAATAATTTGAAGTTAGATTTAACTTATTATCAGGTTCCGGATGCTATTCACAGCGAAACAGCCTGGGCAGCCCGAGTCCACTGTCCTCTGCTTTATTTTTACGGAGAGACTGGAGAAGTTAAAGAAGTTGAATTAACTGGCAGTGACGAGATAACTCTTAAGGATGCAAAAGAAAGGATTAATCCTGTACTTACTTTTAACAGTACTTTTAAAATGACAGCTTTAAAAGGAAAATTCAAATCACTTAAACCAGAAATCCTAAAAATAAATGAAAATGGAGTTTTAAATCCCAGAAAAATAGGATCGGCAGAAATCGAATTTAATTATTCTGGATTTAAAACTCGAAAAAAAATTAAAATTGTAAATAGATAAAGCCGGGATATCCCGGCTTTATTGCTGCCGTAATTTAATTTTTATATAAGCAAAGAAATTTAAGCTAATTTTTTAATTATTTTTTCTAAATATCTTGACTTAAGCTGTTTACTGGCCACTGCCTGTTTTATTGGTGGTAATTTTAAGACAGCCGAGACAGACATCTTTATCAATTACTACCATATCATTTTCTCCAGAAATTGCATCAATTGGACAGGCTTCAATACATTTGCTGCAATCAATACAGCTTTGATAGTACTTCTTCATTGACATAAACTCGTCCCAGTTTAGTTTTTCCTGCTAAAAATAAGTCTTTAATAAAATCTTCTTCCACATTTTAATACTGATGGTATAATTCTGCCAGCAGTTTTTGATCTATATCACTGCGGGTTCTCATCATTGAAAACTCGAAAAAACCGGCCATTGATGGAGGTAATACATATTTTTAACCCCTTGATCTTTAGAGTCAAGAAGTATTGCTCTTCCGTCAAGTTCGTCCAGAATATTTTCTGTTTTTACTTTGTCCATGTTTAAAATTTCAGCTGCTTTATCAACAGTAAAAGGTTTGATTGGCAGCTTTATATAATTAAACAGTGGTGAAATATTTCCTTTATTAAGGAAAAAAATTAATATACAAAGGAATAATAAAATGTATTTCTAGTTAGTTTTATTACTTAGATGAATTTATGCTATAATAAGGAGGACAGGTTATATGATGTCTATTATTAATCTATTAAAAGCAGAGGGGAAGGGATAATATTATGGATTTAAAGCTCAAAGGTAATTCGGCAATAGTAACTGCTTCCAGCAGTGGACTGGGAAAAGCGGCTGCAGCTGCTCTTGTTAAAGAGGGAGTTAATGTTGTTATTAACGGCAGGGATCAGCAGAAGTTGAATACAGCTTTAAAAGAACTAAACGACTTAAAGGCTGGGAGAGTAATTTCCTGTCAGGGTGATATAACTAAAAAAGAGGTTATTGAAAAGCTGGTTAAAACTGCAGTTGATAATTTTGGCAGACTTGATCATTTAGTAACTTCTGCCGGTGGGCCTCCTGCAAAATCATTTGTAGAAACCACAGAAGCTGACTGGTATGATTCTTATGACCTGCTGGTAATGAGTGTAGTCAGACTTGTTAAAGAGTCACTGGATTATTTAAGAATAGATGGAGGAGGAACAATAGTAAATATAACCTCGATCAGTGTGAAGGAAGCAATTGATAATCTTGTGCTTTCTAATTCGGTTAGAATGACGGTAATTGGTTTAATGAAAACTCTTTCTAAAGAGTTAGCTCCGGAAATTAGAGTCAATGCGGTTTTGCCCGGTTCCCATGAGACGAGCAGAATAGAAGATCTAATCAATTCTCAGGTTAAAAACGGTGAATTTGACAGTTATCAGGAAGGATTAGCTGCTAAAAGCAAAAGTGTACCTTTAAAGAAAATAGGTACACCTGAAAATCTTGGTGATTTAATTGTTTTTTTATCATCACCAAAGTCTAATTATATTAATGGAAGCTCTATTGTTGTTGATGGAGGTTCAGGTAGTTCGAATTTATAGACTGGCATAAATACAGTCTTCAACTAATTCTATATCATTTTTTGCTGCAAATTCTCTTATCTCGTCGCTTCTTGTGCCGGGCTGCAGCCAGACATATTTAATTCCCAGTTTATTAATTTCCTCCATAACTTTAATTCCAAGTTTAGGATTAACTACCAGATCTACAACATCAATTTGCTTACCTATAGAACTGAGATTATCATAGCATTTTAGACCGGCGACTTCTTCAAATTTAGGATTAACCGGATAAACATTATAACTATTTTCTTTTAGTTTTTTAGGAATTTTATAACCAAATCTGCTTTCTTTAGTTGTAGAACCAACAACAGCCCAATTTTTTAATTCCATAGTTTTTTGTTTTAAACTCATAATAACAGCTCCTTATAATTTAGATAATTATTATCTATTTAATAAAGTTTATCAGATTAACCTCAAAAAAGTCAAAAATATATTAGGAGAAAGTTGGAAGAATTAAATTTTAACCATTTGAGGAGGAAAATACTTAACCTGCGGTTTTTGCTTTAATTATTAACTTTATTAAAGTGTTGTTTTTTTCCTGAACGTCAATTTATGGTATAATTATTAAAAGCATGGTGTTTATTGGGAGGGATTTAAAATTAAAAACTTTTTAATTATCGGATTAGGTAATTTAGGAGTAACAATCGCTCGGAATTTAATTCAAAACGATTAGATTTGAGGTTACAAAAACAAGTATTAGGAGGATTTTATGAATAAAGCAATGCTCTGCACCGTAAAAAGAGATCAAAAAGAGAAAAATATCTTAATTATAAAAAATAAAATTGATGCAGCAGATTATGATTTAAATGTTGATTATCAGCGGGAAGATACTGATCCTGATGTACAGCATCTTATTAGTTCTCAGATAGGTCAAAAATTAAAAATTAAATTTTTAGAAGGAGCGGAAAGCTGGAAGTTAAGCAGTAAAAAGATGTTTATTTCTAATTTTGATTATGCCTATGATTTATCAAGTTTAAAAGCCTTTATTGATTCCTTAATTTTATTTAAAGCTAATAATAGAGAGATTGATAAAGAAATAATCAATATGTTGAAAAATGATATCTTTTCAGAATCTGTTTTCTGGGAAAATGACAATATAGATCAAGACTTAACTTCAGAACTGATATTGAAATACTGGGATTTAGATCCTATTGAGTCTTATCCTGAAAATGATTATTATAAAACACTGCTGCAGCTGGCTGATCAACAAATAGGGGTCATTGACCAAAAAACTGCTGATTTCTGGTTTGATATTCCAGCAGATATTAGAACAAAGGGAAATGAGCTGATTGGAGAAGGGAAAATAGATTTTGCTAATTATTTAATTTATCTACAGACAAGCGATAATTATATTTTAAACAAGATACTGCTTGATTTTATTAGAGAAACAGTAGATGAAAGTCAGGAAAGTATTAATAATTTATTTGAAAAATTTCACTATCAATTAATCGATGAGTTAACAAAAAGGGCTTTAGAAAAAAATCAGGAAATTGAACTGGATCCAATTATTCCTCAGGCTGATTCTAAAAGGTCAGATTTAGTATTAAAGCCTGAGTTAGAATTAAAGGATTATTCTCTGCTTGAAATATTTGATCATTATTCAATTGAAGTAGACTTTGAAAGCCTTAAATTATTCTCTGAAGATTCAATTGTCTCATTATCAGATTATCTCAAAAGCCTGAGATCACATTTCAATTATTTAAATAAAATGAGAAAAAAATTAAAATGTGATGCCTGTGGACAGATGATGGATTATGATCTTAATTATTCTCAAAAAATTGCTGCCTATAAAATAAAAGCTGCTCGCTGTAATAATCTAGAATGTAAAAAATTTGATCAGGAAATAAATTTTTAAATTTAGATTTGAGGTGTTTAAAATTACTAATAAAAACAAGATAAAAATAATTCAAAATGGACCTTACTGTGTTTTTGGTTCTGTACCGTTAATCGAAAAAATAATTACTCCTGTGGGTAAACATTATGAATATCAAGAGGGTCGTAAACTACCACAAAAAGAAACCTATTCGCTCTGCCGCTGTGGAAAAACAAAAACACCACCTTTTTGTGATGGCTATCATGCCAAGATAGATTTTGATGGTAAAGAAACTGCATCTAAACTTAAATATACTGCCAGAGCAGATCTTATAACAGGTAGAGAAATTGATTTAATGGATGATCACCGCTGTGCCTTTCTCCGCTTTTGTCACACTGAAAAAGGGAAGACCTGGGATTTGATTGAGAGATCAGACCAGCAGGAAGAAAGAGAACTTGCAATTAGATCAGCCGAAGAATGTCTGGCAGGGAGATTAACTGCAGTTTCTAAAGAGGGAACAGAGCTGGAAAAAGAATTTAAACCGGCGGTAGAAATTCTGCAGGATCCTGAAAAGAATGTTAGTTCTGCTATCATTGTTAAAGGCAAAATAGAAATTGAAGGAGCAGATGGAGAAAAGTATGAATCCAGAAATACTTTAGCTCTCTGCAGATGTGGGGAGTCAGACAATAAACCGTTCTGTGACTGCAGTCATGTTCATACTGGTTTTAAAGAATAATTAGAAAACATAAGTAATAATTTAGGAGGATGAGAATGAGTCTAAAAATTATGCATACAGGTGATGTACATCTGGGAATGAAATTCAATCAGTATCCTCAGATCAGCAGTGATCTAGAAGCTGCCCGCTATCAGGCTTTAGAAAATGTAATTATAGAGGGCAATCAGAGAAATGTTAATTTACTGGCTATTGCAGGTGATCTTTTTGATAAAACTAATATCAAAAGTGTTAATATCAAAAAAACCATAGATATTCTGGATAAATTTGCAGGTGATGCAGTTTTAATTTTACCGGGAAACCATGATTACAGTGATGGTATTACAGCTCTCTGGGATCAATTCAAAAAAAATATTAGGGGAAGAATGCTGATTCTGGATCAGGAAAAGATTTATGAACTCAATGATTTTGGAATTTCAGCTGCGGTTTATCCTGCTCCCTGTGATAGTAAACTCTCCAGTGAAAATAAGCTGGGGTGGATTAAAAGTTTAAAGGAACGCCCGGATGCAGATTATCATCTGGCCTTGGCTCACGGAGCTCTGGCAGGTTTTTCTCCTGATTTAAATGATGATTATTTTAAAATGACAAGAGAAGAATTATTAAATTTAGGGATGGATCTCTGGCTTCTGGGGCACTCTCACCTACCCTATCCTGAAATGAAAAATGTAAAAATGAATAAAATATTTAATAATGGAACCCCAGAACCAGATGGAATGGACTGCAGGCATCCCGGTTATGCCTGGTATATAGAACTGGATGAAAAAAAGCAGGTTCAGGCGGAACAGATTAGAACCGGCAATTACCATTTTTCTGATTTAGCTAAGAAAATAAATTCTCTTTCTGAACTAAAAAATTTAGTTAATCAGATTCTAGATTTTGAGCCAGAAAATAAGGTTTTACGTTTAAAACTTAAAGGAGATCTCCCCCGGGATGACTTTGCAGTTAAGGATAAATATTTGTCTGAATTGAGGGATAACTGTTTTTATGCAAAAATTGATCAGAGTGCTTTAAACATCAAAATAGATCAGGACTTAATTAAAGAAGAGTTTGTTGAAAATTCTTTTCCACATCAGCTTTTGAGTGAGCTTGAAGATAATAGTCAGGCACAACAGCTGGCCTATAAGATGCTAAAGGAGGTACAGCAGTGAAGATAAAAAGCTTTGCAGCCGAAATTTTTGCAGGTATTAATAATCGAAACTACCAATTTGATGATGGTTTAAATATACTGCTGGGTGATAATGAGGCCGGGAAAAGCACTATAATCAATGCTATTTACGCCTCCTTATTTGTCAGTTCTCAGATTAGGTTAAATACAACTGAAGGGAAAGAATTTAAAGAAAGATTTTTCCCCTACCCTGATGGAGACTATGCTGAAGCAGAAGTAAAGTTTGAGGTCAATAGTTCAGATTATAAATTTTATAAAAAGTGGAGCAACAGTAATTATAGAGGTTTTTTAGAATTAGCTGATGGTCGTAGAATAGAAAATCCAGCAAAGATTGCAGAATATAAAAAAGAAATTTTTCCTTATGGTAAAAGTACCTATAATAATATAGTTTTCAGCAGACAGCAGGATGTTAAATCGACTTTAAAAAGAATTAATGCAGAAGAGAATCCGGAATTAATTGATACAATAAATTCTTTTCTGCGCAGAGCAGTAATGGAATTAGATGGTATTTCTATTGATCAATTTCGCAGTAAGTTAGAAAATGAGCTGGAGGCACTGACAAAAAAATGGAATCTTGAAGCTGATGCTGTAAGCAATAGTGACCGGGGGATCAACCATCCATATAAAGTTGGAACCGGAGAAATTTATGATTGTTATATTGCTAAAGAAAAGCTGAGAAGAAAAATTAAGGAAAGTAAAATTAACGAAAGAAAGTTTGAAGAGTTAGGGATGAAAATTAAAAAATTAAAAAAAGAAGAAGCAGAGTTAGTTAAAAAAATCAAAAAGCTTTCGGAAATAGAAACTGAAATTAACCAGCGGGCCGCAGTTGAAATGGAATTAAAAAACTTAGGAGAAAAAATTGATAAAATAAGCAAAACTGCTCAGAAATGGCCGAAGTTAAAAGCTGAAATGGCAGAACTAAGCGAGAAAAGAACAAAAACAAAAAATAAATTAAAAAAATTAGAACTTGAAAAGGAAAGATCAATAAAACTTCAGAGAAAAGATAAAATAAATAAGAAAGTTGAGCAGATTAAGGCTGCAGAAAATGAACTTCAGGAACTGCAGAAATTAAAGGATGAAGCTAAAGTTACACCGACTCAGGTTGAAAAATTGGAAGCATACAAAGATAAAATCACTGAGACAAAGGCCAGTCTTAAAGCAGCACGCTTAAAAGCTAAACTGAATTTTTCTGCATCAGATAAGATAAGAGTATTAACCGGTGTTGAGGGAGAAAAAAGTATTTCGGAAGGAGAAATTATCGAAGCTGATGGTTATTTGAGAATCAAAACTGATCAGATCGATATAGAAATTGAATCTGCAGAAATTGATTTTTCCAGCCTCAAAGAAGAATATATTTTAAATCAGAAAAAATTTGAGGAATTAAAAGCAGAAATGCAAATTGAGAGTCTGGAGCAGGCAAGAGAAAAATTAATAGAAATTAATGAAACCATCAGAAAAATTGAAGTTACAAAAAACAAAATTGATGAACTTTTAGCTTCAGATAAATTAGAAGTCCTGGAAAACGAATTAACTGAACTTGAGCAAATAGAAGCTGCAAGAGAGATTGAGGTCCTGAGCCCGAAAATTGAAGATTTAAAAGCTGAAATTTCTGAATTAAATACAGAAATTAAAATTAGAGAAAATAGAATAAACGAATGGCAGGAAGAATATCAGTCGTTGGCTGAACTGGAATCTATTTTAGCAGCTAAAAGGGAAAGAAAAGAAAACGTAAAGAAAAATCTAAAAGAACTGGCCTCTTTACCTGAAGAATACAGTAGTTCCAGTGAATTTATTAATGATCTAAAAGCAAAAAGAGAAAAAAGAGAAGAATTAAATCAGAGTCTGAGAGATAAATTAGAGCAGCATCAGGAATTAGAAAATTTATTACCCACAGCTTCTACCAGAGAGATGGAGTCTGAACTTAAAGACCTGCAGAATAAATTTGAAAGTTTAAAAAATAAAGCTCAAAACTTAGTTGAAATTAAAAAAGTTTTTGAGAGAAAATTAGAGGAGATGGATCAGAACTCATTTAAGCCTTTAATAAATTCTTTCAGCAGGAATCTGCAGCACTTAACAGCAGATAAGTATGAGGCAGGTAAAATTGATGCTGATTTCTCGGTTAAACTAAAATCAAAACAGAATAAGGAACTGCCCGGCAAA
Organism: Halanaerobium sp.; assembly: GCA_041694515.1. Taxonomy (GTDB): domain Bacteria; phylum Bacillota; class Halanaerobiia; order Halanaerobiales; family Halanaerobiaceae; genus Halanaerobium. The sequence continues at coordinate 65,960 of JASMSZ010000005.1, read as the reverse complement.
TTAGAATTACTCTCCTATGGCACCTATGATGCAGCTGCTCTTGCCTTAAGATTTGCTATTTTTGATAATCTTTTTAGTAATTATGGTGGTTTTATAATTTTAGATGACTGCCTGGTAAATTTTGATCCAGAGCGGAGAAAAAACGCGGTTGAACTAATTAAAGAATATCAAAAGAAATATCAGATTATTTATACTACCTGTGATCCGGAACGAGCAGCCGAATTTGAGGCTAATGTAATACAAATTTAAGCAGCTAAGTATTAAAAACAAAACAGAATAGAGAAGGAGATTTATATGTTAAAAGATTTGAGTTTAAAAACAATCTTAAATAATTTAATAATTTAAAATATCGTTAGGCTGTGCAACTGCAAAAGAGAAGAATATTGAGCTAGCCGAAATTTATAATCAGGCTGATAAAAGTATGTATAAAAATAAGGGTAGAAAATAAATATAGAAGTAAAAAGGCAAAAAAAATACAAGGTTCTGACGAATCTTCGTTGACCTCATGTTTACAGTTTGGCTTTTTTACTTTTCTTATTTTTTCTTTTTATTTTAGATTTAGTCCTCCATTACTATTTTTGATTTGCTCAAAGATTATTATTAAAGGAGATTGTCCCTTAATAATTTCTTTTTGTTTACCACCAATAGTAACTTCTTTGGAATTGATCTTAAATTAACTCTCATCAATTTGATCAATTGAACTCTAATTTGACTTCTGCTAAATCTAAAAATAAATTTACTTGAATAAGAATTTCAAAACACTACTTGTAAACATTTAATCTTAGGACTTCCTCAGAACCTTGTAAATTAATTATAATCTTCAAAATGTAAAAATGCAAGGTCGAAAAATGCCGATTAAAGTCAGTTAACTATTAATAACTTACATTTTTAAGCAAATACTAAACACGGCATCATTTTTCAGAATATAAAATCTATTATAAATATAATATCAAAAAATCATATTATTTACACAGAAACAAATACGTGTTAAACTTAATTATATATTTAAAAAGTTTTAATGGGAGGAATCAGAATGAAAAAAATTGGTTTAATTGGCGGTATGAGCTGGGAATCTACAGTTGACTATTATAAAATATTAAATAGAGAAGTTCAAAAAAAACTGGGAGAGCCCCATTCAGCAGAAATAATTATGTATTCAGTTGATTTTGCAGAAATAGAAAAACATCAATTAGCGGGTGAGTGGAGTAAATTAAGTGAGAAAATGATTGTAATTGCTCAAAAATTAGAAGCTGCAGGTGCAGATATGATTTTAATTGGTGCTAATACTATGCATCAGATGGCACCCAGGGTTCAAGCAGACATTAGTATTCCACTGCTGCATATTGCAGACGCAGCTGCAGAAAGAATTGAGGCTGAAGCTTATAAAAAAGTTGGACTGCTGGGGACTAAATACACTATGGAGGGTGATTTTTATAAAAATCGAATTGAAGAAAAATATGATATTGAGGTCATAATACCTGAACAAGAAGCCAGAGATTATATTCATCAGGTTATTTATCAGGAACTTATTTCTGGAATTTTAAAAGATGAGTCAAGAGAACAGTTTAAAAAAATAATCAACTCCTTAAAAGAAAAAGGCGCAGAAGGAATTATTTTAGGCTGTACTGAAATTCCATTATTAATTAAAAATAAGGACAGCAGTCTTCCAATTTTCAACACAACTGAACTACATGCTAAAAAAGCTGTTCAGTTTGCTTTGGAGTAATCTTGATTTGAACTATTAGTGGTAATTTTTTTAGATAGTAAAATTATAAATTTTTAATTAAGAGGTGAGATTAATGTTTGCCAACAAATTGGTAGCAAGAGCAATGGAATATGCCGCTAAAGCCCATCGAGGTGGCTGCCGCAAAGGCGGAGATGTTCCCTATATTGTTCATCCATTTGAGGTAGCAATGATTTTAAAAGAAAATGCTTTTGAAGATAAAATTATCGCTGCTGGTCTGCTTCATGACCTCTTAGAAGATACAGAAATAACCAGATCTGATCTGAAAGAAGAATTTGGTGAGGAAATTCTTGCACTTGTTTTATCAGCTTCTGAGAAATTACAGGGGAGAAAAGAAAGAGGCTGGGATTTAAGAAAAAAACAGACAATTAATTATCTCCAAAAAGAGGCAGATTTTATTAATAAGGCTATTAGCTGTGCTGATAAACTGAGCAATGCTCGCAGTATCTTAAGAGATATAGAAAAAGAACCAGAAGAATTCTGGCAGAGATTTAGTGCTCCCAAAAAGAAACAGCAGTGGTATTATGAGTCCCTGGTTGCAAGCTTAAAAGAACTGGAAGGTTTAAAAATGTATGGGGAATTTAAAGAAGTAGTTTCCGAAATATTTAATTAAATTTTAAAATGAAATAGATAATAAAACCCGCTTTTTTAACTCAACTTTTAAAAATAACTAGAAGAGCAAAAGCGGGTTTTATTATTAATTTTTACAGATAAAAAATATTAACTAAAGAATATTAACTAAAGAATATTAACCAATAATCCATGAGTGAATGCCAGGATAACTGTTATATAAGCAAATATTTTATGTAGTTTCAAATTTAGTCTGGGATTTAAATTAAAAATCTTTCTAAAAAATCTAATCCCCAACAAAAAAGTTATTAATAGTGAAATCAGGGCACTAGTACCCACCAGTTGAATTATCATTGGCTCATTTTAACCTCCTTCAGTAAAACTAGACCTATATTTATTGTGAAATCTATTCAACAGTTATTTTCTTTTCTCTGCTGCCAAATTTACTGCATTCAGCAGTTAAAGTAATGGTATCTTCTGATTCAGCTCCGGGAATCATGTAATGTAAATATTGAATATTCTGGTCTGTCTGCGTAATAAAGCTGTGTTCAATATTTTGGTCATCATTTAAACGGACTGTAACATTGTTTACATAATGATCACTTATATTGTTAGAATTATGAGTAACAGTGACTTCAAGCATATTGTTTTCCGCATTAAAGAACATTTCTATCTTTCCTGGTGGATGAGCATAAACACTAAGACTTAAACTAAGCACTAAAACAATAACTAATATCAAAACTTTTTCATAAGTATAACCTCTAAACATTTAATCTTAGGACTTCCTCAGAACCTTATAAAGTAATTATAGTCCTCAAAGTGTAAAAATGCAAGGTCGAAAAATGCAGATTAAAGGCATTTAACTATTAATAACTTACATTTTTAATTAAATACTAAACACGGCATCATTTTTCAGAATATAAACTCTATTATAAATATAATATTAAAAACTCATATTATTTACACAGAAACAAATACGTGTTAAACTTAATTATATATTTAGAAAGTTTTAATGGGAGAAATTAGAATGAAAAAAATCGATTTAAGAAAAAAACAGACAATTAATTATCTTCAAAAGTGGAACTTTATCAAAAATTAAAAGTAAGAGTCTAAAAGTTTCGTCAGTCAGGGTGAAGAATAATATAATTTTAGTTTACAGGGAGGTTTTTAAATGTATAGAAAAGTTAAGAAATATTTTGAAGGTAGAGAAACTCAAGATGGGGCCGGGGTTAAATTAAGACGCTGTTTTGGTTATCAACAGATACCTGATTTTGATCCTTTTTTGATGATGGATTTTTTTGACTCTACAAATCCTGAAGATTATAGAAGAGGTTTTCCCTGGCATCCACATCGTGGTATTGAAACTGTTACCTATTTAATAAAAGGAGAAATTGATCATGGTGACAGTATAGGAAATCAGGGAGTCATTGAAGATGGACAGTGTCAGTGGATGACTGCAGGCTCCGGTATTCTCCATCAGGAGTTACCTCAGCCTTCTCCAGAGATGCTGGGAGTACAGGTCTGGTTAAACCTTGCTGCAGATAATAAAATGACTGAACCCCAATATGGGGATATTACAGCAGATATGATTCCAGTTTATGAAGATCAGGATAAGAAAGTGCATATTATCGCTGGAGAGTATGCTGGTTTAAGTGGTGAGATTCAGAGAATTGATACTAAACCAATATTTTTTGATGTTGAGCTAGATTCTGAATCTGAATTTATTTTTGAACTACCTTCAGAATTTAATGCTTATGCATTTTTAATTCGTGGTCAGGCAAACTTTGATCCAGAAGATGAGGAATTTAAGAACTATCCTCAGGGAGTGCTATATAAAAAAGGTAAAAAGATTAAAGTTAACACAGATAAAAGATCGGCTCGTTTTCTTTTTCTGGCCGGAAAAAAGTTAGAAGAACCTGTAGCCTGGGGTGGACCAATTGTTATGAATACAGAAGAAGAACTGGAAACTGCCTCCCGCGAACTTAATAATGGTACTTTTGTAAAAAATATAAAGGAAAAAAATGTTGATCAGGTAAATGAATTTTATCAAAAGAATTAAGCAAGGAGGATAATTGTGAATGGAAAAGTTGTTTTAATAACAGGTGCTTCCAGTGGTATTGGCCGTTCAACAGCAGAAAATTTTTTGAATAAGGGTTATATAGTTTATGGAGCCGCTCGAACTGAAGAAAAATTAGAGTATTTAAATGAGTATCCAGATGGACACTATCAAATTATGGATATTACTGAGGCACAGATGCGAAAAAAATGCGTGGAGAAAATTTTAGATATAGAAGGAAAGATTGATATTTTAATTAACAATGCTGGCTATGGAGCTTATGGGGCGATAGAAGAAGTATCACTGGAAGCAGCAAAAAGTCAGTTCGAAGTAAACCTGTTTGGATTATCAGAATTAACTAAGTTAGTAATTCCGGGGATGCGAGAAAATCAGACAGGGAAAATCATCAATATATCATCAATTGCCGGTAAAATCTGGACTCCACTTGGCGGCTGGTATCATGCCAGCAAATTTGCCCTGGAAGGTTTAAGTGATTGTCTTAGAAATGAACTAAGAGAATTTGGTATCGATGTTATTTTAATTGAGCCGGGAGCAATTGAGACTAACTGGTCCGAAACAGCTGGAGAAAATTTACTTAAGACTTCGGGAGAAGGTATTTATCAAAATCAGGTTCAGCGAAAGGCCTCTAAATATAAAAATATGTATGGAGAAGGCGGTCTGGCTGCACAGCCAGAGGTTGTTGCTTCGGCAATTGTCCGGGCAGCAGAAAGTTCCCATCCTAAAGCAAGATATGCAGTTCCAGTCCATGCTAAATTAATATTATTTTTCCGCTGGCTGCTGCCGGACAGGATTTACGATTATTTTACCAATAAATTTTTTTGATAAATCATTCATAAATGATATAATAGATAAATGAGAGAATATATAGAAGGAGCTGTTTTTATGGGTGAAGACAATATTCAGAGACTTGAGTACGAGGATAAAGAGATTATTTTAATTCCAACTGCACATATTTCCAAAAAAAGTGCAGAACAGGTTAAAGAGGTTATTGAAACTGAAGAACCTGATAGTGTTTGTGTGGAGCTGGATGAGCAGAGATTCAGTTCTATAAATGACGAAGATAAGTGGAGTGAGATGAACATTTTTCAGGTGATAAAAGAAAAGAAATCCTTATTATTACTGGTTAATTTAATTATCAGTTCTTTCCAGAGTCGAATGGCCGAAAAATTGGGGATTAGTGCCGGTCAGGAAATGCGGCAGGGAATTGAATCAGCTGAAGAAATAGGTGCTGAACTGGTACTTGCTGATAGAAATATTCAAATTACTTTTAAGAGAGTCTGGAGAGGACTTGGACTCTGGGAGAAGCTTAAATTGATCTTCCAGATTATTTCAATGCTATTTGTTGACGAAGAGATAACTGAAGAAGAGATGGACGAACTGAAAAATGGTGATGCCTTAAATATGATGCTGGAACAGATGGGTAAATCTTTTCCAGGCATTAAAAAATATTTACTAGATGAGCGGGATCAATATTTAGCAAATAAAATTAAAAATGCACCAGGTGACAAAATTGTTGCAGTTTTAGGAGCAGCACATGTACCCGGGGTTAAAAAAGAGATTTATAAAGAACAGAATCTGCATAAAATTACTATTCTGCCTCCAAAAGCTAAATGGGGTAAGATTTTTTCCTGGGGAATTCCGGCAGTTGTTTTAGTGATTATTGTCTCCAGTTTTATTAATAATATTAGTACAGGGATTGAAGTCACTAAGACCTGGATTATCTGGAATGGTTCCTTATCAGCTTTAGGTGTGCTTTTAGGCAGGGGACATATTTTAACTATTTTAACTGCATTTATTGTTGCTCCTTTAAGCTCTTTAAATCCTGCTCTGGCGGCAGGTTGGTTTGCTGGGCTGGCAGAAGCTTATCTTAAAAAGCCGCAGGTTAAAGATTTTCAGAAACTTTCAGAAGGGATTACTATTAAAGAAATTTATACTAATAAGGTTACTCATATACTTTTAATTGTGATTTTGGCTAACCTGGGCAGTGTAATTGGTACTGCCGTTGGTGGAGCCAGTGTTATTAGAACATTTCTTGAATTTTTTAGTTTTTAACTCTACTTGAAAATCATAAAATATTTACTCTAAAAACTCTTCTCAAATACGAGGAGAGTTTTTAGAATTAATATTAAAAATTTACTTTTTAAAGCTATTTAAGAAATTAATATAGTCTTGATTACTGGATGATTTTTTGCTTTTTAGTTTGGCTTTTACAATCTTAATTTTAGGCTGACATATAATTTCATCAATAAAATTTTCTCAAAAAGTCGACAAGTTAATCACTCCTTGATATAATGATTAATAATAGAGAAGCTAAAAGCAGGCAATATAAGATTACAGGAGGTTATAATTTTGCTTAAAATAGGAATTTTAGGACTTGGTACAGTTGGTAGTGGAGTAGTAAAGATTTTGGAGAAAAATATTGATAATATAAAGAATAAAGTTGGAACTGAGGTACAAATAGCAAAGGTACTTGTTAATAACCTTGAGAAAAAAAGGAATATTGACATTAATAGAAACTTATTAACAGATAAAGTTGAAGATATTATTAATGATCCAGAAATTGATATTGTGGTCGAACTAATTGGGGGAGAACAGCCTGCCTATGATTACATAATTAAGGCTATTGAAAATGGCAAAAGTATTGTTACTGCTAATAAACTGGTGATTGCCAAATACGGGAAGAGAATTTTTAGAAAAGCAGATGAAAATGATGTTCAGGTCTGTTATGAAGGCAGTGTAGCTGGTGGGTTACCTATTATTCGTCCACTCCAAAACTCTCTAGCTGCTAATAGAATTGAAAAAATATATGGTATTTTAAATGGGACCACCAATTATATTCTAACTGATATGAGTAAGGAAAAAAAGGATTTTGCTGAATCATTAAAAAATGCTCAGGAACTTGGATTTGCAGAAGCTGATCCTAGCTCAGATATTGATGGTCATGATGCTGCCTATAAGATTACTATTTTATCTTCACTGGCCTTTGAACGTTTTGTTAATGTTAAAGAAGTTCATGTTGAAGGAATTAGAAATATTGATATTGCTGATATAGAGCTGGCTCAGGAGATGGGTTATGTAATTAAACTGCTGGCTATTGCCAAAAATGAACCGGAAGGTTTAGATGTTAGAGTTCATCCGGCTTTTGTGCCTGAAGATCATCCTCTGGCCATGATTAATGGCACTTATAACTGCGTTTATCTGCACGGTGATGCAGTTGGTCAGGTAATGTCTACAGCTCGTGGAGCCGGACAGATGCCTACGGGTAGTGCTGTAACGGCAGATATTATTCAGGTAGCTAAAGATATTAATCATAATCAGCGAGAAGTTCAGAGAATGGATTCATTTTTAGAAAGTAATGTAATTAAAATTGATGAAATAGAAAATAGCTTTTATCTGCGATTTGAAGTCAAAGATGAACCAGGAGTCATGGCTCACATTGCTAAAATATTTGGTGATAATAATGTCAGTCTGGCTTCAGTACTTCAGAAACAGAAGGATAATCCGGTTGTGCCACTTGTATTTATCACCCATTCAGTTAAAGAAAAAGATTTAAATAGATCTTTAAAAGAAATTGAAAGCCTTGATGATGTAATAGATATTAAAAGTGTGATTCGGGTAGAGAATAATATTTAAATTTAGAGATGAGTTCTGTTAAAATAAATATATTTTCGGATTTTTTTCGTTTATTAATCCACCATAAGTTGAGAATTGAGGAGTGAGAATGTGGAAACTAAAGATTGGTTAATTAGAGATTTAAAGGAAAATTGGCTTGAAGAAAGAGCAGAAAAAGTTGAAAAGGTAAATAAAATTGATAAGGAATATTATAAACAATATGATATTAAGCAGGGCTTAAGAAATTCGGATGGAACAGGAGTAGTTGTGGGCTTTACTAAAATTGGTTCAGTTCACGGGTATACTTACTGTGATGGTGTTAAGACTTCAATTGACGGTAAATTATTCTATCGAGATATAGCCATTGAGGAACTGGTAAAAAAAGCTGGAGAATTTGGATTTGAGAGTATAGTTTATTTGTTATTGTTTGGAGAAATGCCAGATGAAGAGGAATTGGAAAAATTCAACACTATTTTGGATGGTTTTAGAAATTTACCTCCTCATTTTACTGAGAATACAATTTTAAATAGTCCCAGCCGTGATGTAATGAATAAACTGCAGCGGGCAATACTGGTTCTTTATTCTTATGATGAAAAACCTGATTGTCTGGAAATTGATCGAATTTTAATTCAGAGTTTAAAATTAATAGCCAGATTCCCAACTATTATTTCTTATGGGTTTCAGGCTAAAGCTCATTATTTTGATAATAAAAGTTTATACCTGCATAATCCAACAGAGGGTCAAGGAACTGCCGCCAATATTTTACATATGATCAGACCCAATAGTGATTATACTCAGTTAGAGAAAGACACTCTGGATTTATTGTTAATCTTACATGCAGAGCATGGCGGAGGTAACAATTCAGCCTTTACAACTCATGTTGTTTCTTCCAGTGGAACTGATACTTATTCTGCTGTAGGAGCAGCTGTCGGAAGTCTTAAAGGTCCTAAACATGGGGGAGCTAATTTAAGAGTAAAAGCGATGATTGATAATATTAAGGAAAATCTTAATAATTATTCTGAGAGGTCTAAACTTAAGCAGTATTTAGAAAAGATTTTAAAAGGAGAAGTTTTTGATCAGCAGGGATTAATCTATGGTATGGGACATGCAGTTTATACAAAAAGTGATCCCAGAGCCGTAATTTTGAAGGAAAAATCAAAAGAACTGGCAGCAGCTAAGGGAAAATTGGAAGAATTTAAACTATATGATAATATTGAAAAATTGACAAAGGAAATATTTAAAGAGCAGCGCGGCGAGGACTGCGAAATTTGTGCTAATGTAGATCTTTATTCTGGCTTTGTCTATCAGCTATTAAATATTCCGGAAGAATTATTTACGCCTTTATTTGCTACTGCTAGAGTTGCCAGCTGGTGTGCACACCGAATTGAGCAGCTGGTAAGTGATCATAAAATTATTCGTCCTGCCTATAAGTCCCTTAAAAATGAGGAAAAGTGTACAATCAGATAATCAAAAGTTAATATAGAGGGAATTTATTATATAATCTTTAATAGTCTAAAGATAATGGCAAATATAATTTATTGAGGGAGAAATTAAAAATGAATAGGAATAGTATTGAACAAAATAATTTCAAATCTTTTTCGAATTATTTTAAAAAGAGAGAAAACAGTAAAATTATAGCTAATGCAGTAATCAAAAATGGAATTAATGATACTGCTTTAAACAATGAATCTGTTAAAAAAATGCACTATGATTTTTCTGAAGAAATCGATGTAGGTAAGGTAACAAATCAGGAAAAAAGTGGGCGCTGCTGGATGTTTGCAGCTTTAAATAATATTCGCTACAGTATTTCTAAAGACTTAAACATTAAAGATCATGATTTTGAGTTGTCTCAGTCTTATATAATGTTCTGGGACAAGTTGGAGAAAGCTAATTATTTTTTAGAAAATATTATCTCAACAGTTGAGCTTGAAATTGACAGCCGCAGAGTGATGTGGCTTTTAAATGAGCCCACAAATGATGGGGGTCAGTGGGATATGTTTACAGCCTTAATAGAAAAATATGGTATTGCACCTAAATATGTAATGCCCGAAACATATCACAGCAGCAATTCCCGTTATATGAATAAAATCTTGAGTTTGAAATTAAGAGATTTTGCTAAAACTCTGCGGGAAGATTTTAAATTAGGAGCAGATAAAGAAAGTTTAAGGGAAGAAAAAGAAACTATGCTGGCTGAAATTTATTCTATCCTGGCTTATTTTTTAGGAGAGCCACCCCAGGAATTTGATTTTGAGTATAAGGATAAAGATGGTGAATTTTATCGTGATAGTGGTCTAACCCCAAAAGAATTTTACAATAAATATTCTAAAGTTAAAATGACCGATTATGTTAGTATTATTAATGCTCCTACTAAAGATAAGCCTTTTGACCAGACTTATACAGTAGAGTTTTTAGGTAATGTTAAAGAAGGACAGCAGATTCACTATTTAAATCTGCCGATTGATAAATTGATTAATTATACAAAAAACCAGCTAAAAAATGGTGAACCGGTCTGGTTTGGCTGTGATGTTGGTCAGTGGTCTGATAGAGATTTAGGGATTATGGATACAGAACTTTTTAATTATGAAGAGGTTTTAGATACCAAATTTACTTTAGATAAAGGACAGCGCCTGCAGTATGGTGAAAGTATTTTAACCCACGCTATGGCTTTTACCGGTGTAAACCTTATAGGTGAAGAACCTCTCAGCTGGAAGGTTCAGAATAGCTGGGGTGAAAAAGTTGGTGAAGATGGTTTTTTCATCATGAGTAATGAGTGGTTTAAAGAATTTAATTATGAAGTAGTTATTAATAAGAAATATCTAAGTCAAAGTGACCTTGAATCATATCAAAAAAAACCAGTTGTGTTAAAACCTTGGGATCCAATGGGTTCTCTGGCTCAAAATTAAATGGGTTAATCACAAAAAGGTCATATTGTCTTAAAATTAAAAAGTTTTTTAATCCAATTAACTTATAAATTATAAATAAAACAATTTATTAATATTTGACTTTATGAATAAAGTTATTATAATTTATTATAGTGAACAGGATTCATAAAGTCTTTTTTTATGTTAATGAACGTAATTCATATAAATATTGGAGGTTATAAAGATGGGCTGAATCACTGTTTAAAAAAACAACAGTGATTCAGCCTTATTTTTTTTATTTATTAAAATAAACACAAATTACTTTAAATAAATTGTCCATTAAAAGCTTTAGTTATTTAAATATCCTCGTAATTCCTTACTTCTGGTTGGATGTCTCAGTTTTCTTAAGGCTTTTGCCTGAATCTGTCTGATTCTTTCTCGGGTAACTCCAAACTGACTTCCCACTTCTTTTAGAGTTCTCTGTCGTCCATCTTCGAGTCCAAATCTTAATTTAATAATTCTTTTTTCTCTATCTGTTAAAGTATCAAGAACTGTCTCTAATTGATCTTTTAAAAGTTCAGATGAAGCCAGCATCTCAGGTGCAGGTGCATCCTGATCTTCAATAAAGTCCTTTAAGTGGCTGTCTTTTTCTTCACCAATAGGAGTATCAAGCGAGGTAGGCTGCTGATTCATTGCCAGTTTCTGAATTTCAAGAACTTTTTCTGGTTCCATATTCATTTCCTCACCAATTTCTTCTAAAGTAGGTTCTCTTTCTAAATCTTTTTTAAGTCTTTTTTCAATTCTTCTTAATTTATTCATGGTTTCAACCATGTGCACGGGAATTCTAATAGTTCTTGCCTGATCGGCCAAAGCTCTGGTTATCGACTGTCTAATCCACCAGGTAGCATAGGTACTAAATTTGTACCCTTTAGTATAATCAAACTTTTCTACTGCTTTCATTAATCCTTTGTTACCTTCCTGAATTAAATCTAGAAAAGACATCCCCTGACCTATATATTTTTTGGCGATACTTACAACAAGCCTCAGGTTAGCTTCAGTTAGTTTAGCGCGCGCTTCCTGATCACCCTGTTCAATTCTTTTTGCAAGTTCAACTTCTTCTTCCTTGTCAAGCAGGTCAACCTTACCCATTTCCTTTAAATAGACTCGTACGGAATCATCAATACCAGCTCCATCAGGTATGGAAAGATCTAAATCATTTTTTTCTTCTTCAGTGCTGTCATTCTGGTTATCATTATTTTCGTTATTCGCTTTTTTAACCATTTAAATTCCTCCTCAATACATAATGCCTGACACAATCACTAATTGTAGCATAAATAAGATAAAATTTAAAGCCCTCACAGTAATTATTTTAAAAAATCTACAAATTTAATTTTCTTAAAGCTATTTTTTTCCTCTGCTTTAATCTTTTTATAGAGATTTTGCATTTCCTGATCCTTAAAAATGTTCTCAATCTCAAACTTTTCATCCAGAAAATTTGTTTGATAACTATCCCAGATAGAAATTTTATCGGCCTTATTTAGCGGTAGATATCTACCAGTTTCGGTTTCAGCAATAATCTTTTTTTGTTTTAGATGCTCAATTTCAGCAGCCAGATCCTCAGCTGGAAGATTAATTTTTTCCAGTAAATCGTCAAAGGAAAGAGGTGGACTTTTCTGATCCTGATAATTTTTATATAATGTTAATAAAATTGCCGTTGGGATTAAATCTCTTAAACCCTGATTTATTTTTTCCCGGTTTAGCATATAGTTAAGTCCAGAACGGTGCTGGAAGACATAAGAGATTACAGCTCCTAAAAGTACAATTAACCAGATTAAATAAAGCCAGAGTAAAAAAATTGGAATAATAGATAGAGGACCATAAATCTGATTGTAAGTAATAATATTGGCAGTATAAATATTATATATATTTTTAGAGATAATGAATAAAGTACCGCTAAATAAACCGGCAAAGAGAGCTGACTTTGGTTTTACATCTGTATTTGGAACAAAATAATAAACAATTATAAAAAATAAGAAATTAAAAGAAAATAAAATATAGCTAAAAACATTGCTCTGACTTATCTGCTCTCCGCTTAACCATAATCCAAGATACCTCTCCGCAAATAAAAGACTTAAAGTTAAAAGAAGAGTTATTGAAAAAGTTCCCAGAGTAATAAAAGTCCAAAAAGAGACAAAGCGTTTAAATAAATCTCGATGTTCTTTAATATTCCAGATTTTGTTAAAAGTCATTTCTACCCGGGCCAGCATAAAGACGATAATAAAAATTAAAGAGAGGAAACTTATTATTCCCAGCTGTTCAATATCAACATTTAAAATATAAAGTTCTAGATAATCAATTAGGCTTTCTCCTGTGCCGGCAGCAAGATTATTTAAGATTAAAGTTCTAATTTCCCCGACAAGAGTGTCAATTTTACCAAAAAAGTTAAAAAGAGTCATGATATAAAATGAAAAGATTAAAAAAGGAACAATCGAAAGTGTTGTGATATAGACCATTCCCATAGCATGGATAAAAATATCATTTTCTTTGGATTTTTGATAAACTCTCTTTATAAATAACAAAATTAGATCAAAAGAGATCAGCACTTTAATATTTTTTAAAACATTCTCTCTATTTTTCATTTTTCGCCACCTCTTAAGAAATATTTATTTTATCTCTTAATATTATATTCTTTAAATAAAAAAAATCTCCTTCACTGAATTAAAAATAAATCTTTATTGAAAGTCTTTGCTGACTAAAATTTTTCTGTTATAATTAAGTTATCAAATAGCTAAATGGAGGTTTTGAGAATGGATAAAAAGAAACTGGGGATTTTATTAATAGCAATTGGTGTTTTTATATTACTAAACACTTTAAATTTAATCAGTGATGATAACTTTCTTTATCTTTTAAGTGGAGGCTTTCTCCTTACTTATTTTGTGCTGGGAGCAAGAAAACACTATGGAAATATTGGCTTTTTAATTCCAGGTACTGTTTTGCTGGCGATAGCTTTATTTTCAGATCTGCAGCGGATTGAATTTATAGATAATCTTGGTGGAGGAGTATTTTTTATTATGCTTGGTCTGTCCTTTACTGCTGTTTTGATTCATACCAGTGCTTTTGAAAAATGGGACTGGCCAATTTATCCAGCAGGAGCTTTAATTATCTTTGGACTTTTTGTGATCTTTATTGATAATAATGACTTTATTCAAAATCAGAAATATTTAAATTATATAACTCCTGTAGTTTTAATTGTTCTTGGTAGTTATTTCCTTTATCAAAATAAAAAATAATTCAAAAAATTGATAATATAGTCTGTAATTAGATTTTATCCACTAATTATGGTATACTAAAGTAGAATATAAATAAATAACAAAGTTTAATCAACTGTGAGACAAATTATTTTTGTCTGGCGAAAATACTTTATTAATAACTTCTACCTTAACCTGGGTAGAATTTTATTAAATATAAATACTTTATACTATTAAAGAATTAAAGAAGGGAGACTAGAGAATGCCAAAAAAGTTTAAGAGAGTTTTAGTGGCCAATCGTGGAGAAATAGCAATTCGAATAATTAGAGCCTGTAAGGAGTTGGGCATTAGAACTGTAGCAATTTATTCTGAGGAGGATAGAACGGCCCTCTTTAGAACAAAAGCTGATGAAGCCTATCAGATTGGAAATAACAAAGGGCCAATTGAAGCTTATCTGGCGATTGATGAAATTATTGATCTAGCACTTAAAAAGGATGTAGATGCAATTCATCCAGGCTATGGTTTTTTATCAGAAAATCCGGAATTTGTCCGTCAGTGTGAGGAAGCTGGAATTAAATTTATTGGACCTGATGCAGAAGTAATGGAGAAGCTAGGAGATAAAATCAAGTCTAAGATTCTGGCTCAGGAATTTGGTGTGCCTACCATTCCTGGTTTAGAAAAACCAATTAAAAAAGAGGATGAAATAAAAATATTTGCTGAAAAACATGGTTATCCTCTGATGCTCAAAGCAGCTGCCGGGGGTGGCGGCCGTGGAATGAGAATTGTTCGTTCTGATGAGGAATTAATTGCTCAATTTAGAGATGCCAAAGAAGAAGCTCGTAAGGCTTTCGGTGTAGACGATATTTTTGTGGAAAGATATCTGGAAGATCCAAAGCATATTGAAGTCCAAATTTTAGGTGATGAGTATGGTAATCTTGTGCACTTATTTGAGCGGGATTGCTCAATCCAGAGACGACACCAAAAAATTGTAGAATTTACTCCTGCGATTGCCTTAAGTGATAAGAAAAGACAGGAAATTCTGCAGGATGCCCTTAAATTATGTGAGGGTGCCGGCTATAAAAATGCAGGAACAGTCGAATTTTTAGTAGATAAATATGATAATCATTACTTTATTGAAGTTAATCCCAGAATTCAGGTTGAACATACAGTTAGTGAAATGGTAACTGGAATTGATATTGTGCAGAGTCAGGTCCTCGTTGCTGAAGGATACAGACTTGATTCGGAAGAAATTAATATTTCATCTCAGGAATCTATTAAAATGAATGGTTATTCTATTCAGTGTCGAGTAACAACCGAAGATCCTTCTAATAACTTTATTCCTGATACCGGTCGCCTGGATCATTATCGTACTGGTTCCGGTTATGGAGTCCGCCTTGATGGTGGTAATGGATATACAGGAGCAATTATTAACCCGTATTATGACAGTCTGCTTGTTAAAACAATTTCCTGGTCCAGATCTTTTCCAGATGCTATTAGAAAGGCAATGCGTTCTATAGAGGAAATGAAAGTTCGAGGTGTTAAAACAAATGCCTCATTTTTGATTAATGTTTTAAACCACGAGGAATTTAGGAAAGGAACCTGTGATACCGGATTTATTACAAATAATCCAGAATTACTGGATATTGTACCCGGTTCTGATCAGGAACAGAAAATTTTAAGTTATCTGGGAGAAAAGATCGTTAATGAAACCCGGGGTAAAAAGCCTGATTTTGATGTGCCAAAAGTTCCTAAATTTGAAAAAATTGATGGTCTGGAAGGTACAAAACAAATTTTAGATCAGGGTGGACCGGAAGCTGTTGTGGAATGGATTAAAAATAAGGAAGAAATTCTTTTAACCGATACAACCTACAGAGATGCTCATCAGTCACTGATGGCAACCAGAATGAGAACTGTTGATATGGAAAAAATAGCAGAGGCAACATCACATCTGGCTAAAAACCTATTCTCACTTGAAATGTGGGGTGGAGCAACCTTTGATGTTTCCTATCGATTCTTAAAAGAATCACCGTGGGAAAGAATTGAACGTCTGCGTGATAGAATACCAAACATTTTATTCCAGATGCTATTAAGAGGATCCAATGGTGTAGGATACAAAAACTATCCGGATAATGTAATCCGCAGTCTGGTAGCAGAAGCTGCAGAGGCAGGTATTGATGTTTTTAGAATTTTTGATTCTTTAAACTGGCTGCCGGGAATGAAAATTTCTGTGGATGAGGTTGTTAAACAGGGTAAAATTGCTGAGGTGTCAATGTGTTATACAGGTGATATCTTAGATGATCAACGGAATAAATACGATTTAGAGTATTATGTAGAATTAGCAAAGGGGATTGAAGAGATGGGAGCTCATATTCTGGGAATCAAGGATATGGCGGGGCTTTTAAAACCATATGCTGCCTATGAGCTGATTAAGGCTTTAAAAGCAGAAATTTCAATTCCGATTCATCTGCATACCCACGATACAAGTGGTAATGGTGGGGCTGCACTCTTAATGGCTGCAGAAGCTGGAGTGGATATTGTGGATACCGCCTTTAATACAATGGCAGGTTTAACAAGTCAGCCGCCTCTTAACTCAATTGTAGCTGCTTTAACTAATACCTATCGTGAACCAGAAATGAATATTGAAGATATTCAGAAGCTCTCAAATTACTGGGGTGCAGTTAGACCTGTCTATTCTCAGTTTGAATCTGAATTGAAATCTGGAACTGCAGAAATCTATAAATATGAGATTCCAGGAGGGCAGTATTCTAACTTAAAACCACAGGTAGAAAGTGTTGGTCTGGGCCATCGTTTTAAGGAGTTTAAAGAAATGTACCGCAAGGTTAATTATATGCTGGGAGATATACCAAAGGTTACACCATCTTCTAAAGTTGTAGGAGACCTGGCAATCTTTATGGTTAAAAATGATCTGACACCTGATAATATCTGTGAGAAGGCAAAAAATATGGCCTTTCCTGATTCAGTAGAAGCTTACTTTAAGGGAATGCTCGGTCAGCCACCTGGAGGTTTTCCGGAAGAACTGCAGCAGCTGGTTCTGAAAGGTGAGGAGCCAATAATCGTTCGACCCGGAACTCTACTTGAGGACTTTGATTTTGAAGCAGCAGAAGCAGAGTTAAAAGAAGAATATGATTTTGAGCTTTCTCAAAAAGATTTATTAGCTTATGCTCTCTATCCTAAAGTCTATAAGGATTATTTAGACTACCTTGAAGAATACGGAGATTTAAGTCATATGGGAAGTGATGTATATTTCCACTCTTTACGTGAGGGAGAAACCAGCGAAATTAAAGTTGAAGAAGGGAAAACTCTTGTGGTTAAGCTGCTAGAAATTGGAAAAGTAGATGATCAGGGTTATCGCAGACTTGCTTTTGAGGTCAATGGTTTTAGAAGAGAGATTAAAATTTATGATGAAGCAAGTACAACTCCAGCGGATTCAACGGCTAAACAAATGGCTGATCCTAAAAATGAAATGGAAATTGGTGCCAGTCTGCCGGGTAATATAGTTGAGATATTAGTTGAAGAAGGCGCAGAAGTAAAAGAAAATCAGAGCTTAGTAATTATGGAAGCCATGAAGATGGAAACCAATATTACTTCTCCAGCTGATGGGATTGTTACTGCAATTCATGCTGCAGTCGGACAGCAGCTCGAATCAGGAGAGTTAATTCTGGAATTGGAATAAGTTTAAATAAAATAAAAATGATAACCGTCTGGGCTTTAATTGCTTACAGGCGGTTTTTTTCTTATCTATTAAATTGCTTTTTTAAATTGAAATTTTATGTTAAAATAAAGATACAAGAAATTATACAATTTTCTGAAGAAAATATATTAGAAAAAGGGGGGAATGAGATATTATCTAAACGATAATATCTCACAATAATGTATTATAAAAAAACTAGTCTCGGTCTGGATGAAAATGTTGAAGCTATTCTGGCTTATGCCGGTATCTGGGTTACAGGATTGATTTTTTTATTTATAGAAAAAAAGAATAATCATGTTCGTTTTCATGCAATGCAGTCTTTGATCACCTTTTTTTCTCTATTTATTGTTTCATCTTTAGCTCTAATAATCCCAGTAATTGGAATTTTAATTTCTTCTTTTATTACTTTTGTGGGGACAATTCTCTGGTTTTTATTAATGTATAAAGCTTATAATGGAAAATTATTTAAGCTTCCTTATGTTGGAAATCTTGCTGAAGAATTAACTTTTGGTAAGAGTTTTGAAGACGAGGAATAAGTTAAAATATATACTAAAGAAAAAGGGGAGTACAATGAGAAAACCGTCTAAGAGATTTGTTTACTTTACAATCCGTTTTATTATAGTCCATGTTATTTCTTATATTTTTATTGGAGTAGTTTTTATGAATCTCCAAAATTATGCCAGAGTTTTTATTACTATGGAAGGGTTCTCCAATTTTCGCTCTCTAGATTCTACAATTGTTAGACTGGCTCCTTTTTTTCAGATTTTTAGAGGAGCAGTTTTTGCCTTTATATTATACCCATTTTATAATAAGATTATTAAAAGTGATTATGCCTGGGTAAAATTATTTTTTTTAATCTGGGGTTTTTCACTTATTGGTTCAGTTGCTCCAATACCAGGGTCAATTGAGGGAATGATTTATACAAAAATGTCTCTGACCGAACATTTAATCGGAATTCCGGAGGTAACAGTACAAATTTTTGTTTTTAGCTGGTTTTTTGTTAAATGGGAAAACAGAACAGAAAGAGATTACAGTTAATACTGGAGGAAAACATGACCAAGTTAATTAAATTTATTCATACAGCAGATATACATTTAGCTAAAGAATTAAGCTCTAATAGTTTGCCCGATCATAACTTTAAAAAAATTTTTTCTAATGCAGGGAAAAAAGCATTTGAAAATTTAGTTGAACTGGCGGTATCAAAAGGGGTTGATTTTATCATCATTGCTGGTGATCTCTATGATCGGGAGGCAAGATCAATTAAGGCCAGCCGCTTTTTTATAAAGCAGGCTCAGTATCTTAAAAAAAAGGAGATTGAGATTTTCGTGATCTCGGGCAATCATGACCCGGCAGGAATTGAAAAAGAAGTTTTTGAGCTGCCGACAAATGTTCACTATTTTTCCAGTCAGGAAGTTGAGATTTATGAGTATCATAAAGACGGGAAATTGGCAGCACGGATACTGGGACAGTCCTACAGGCAGAAGTTTGAATCAAGAACAATGTATAATTTTTATACAGCTCCAGATCAGTCAGTCTTTAATGTTGCTTTACTGCATACTGCCTTAAGTAAAGATAATAATCGCTATGTTCCTGTTAATAAAAGTGAGTTGTTAACTAAAAAAGAAATTAATTACTGGGCTTTAGGTCATTTACATCAGTACCAGCAGATAAATGATAATCCTGCTGTCTATTTTCCTGGGACTCTGCAGGCACATAATATTAATGAACAGGGTAGTAAAGGAGCAATTCTGGTAGAGGTAGACCGTAATTTAAATACTAAGAAAAAGTTTATTCCTCTGGCTCCTGTTATTTTTAAAGAAGTTGAGCTGGATTTAGAAACAGAAAAACTAAATAATATCACAGAACTACAGCGGTTAATAGCTAAAAAAATTAGTAAGCTAGAAGAAAAGATCAGGCTGCAGAATGAAAATCAAAAATATAAAGTTGAAGCTGTAATTACTCGTCTGGTAATTACAGGTCGGACTGAACTGCATTATCACATAGAAAACGATAGAGAAGAACTGGAAGAGACTCTACTGGAAGAATTTAGATCCAGACAGGCAAATGAAAGTCCTTTTATCTGGCTTCATTCTATATTATTTAGAACTGCAAATTCTCTCTCAAATCTGGAGGAATTGAAAAACAACAATCCTCTCTATCAAAACATACAGAATTTAATAGACGAAATTTTAACTGATGAGGAATTAAATCAAGAATTGCTGGCAGAGTGGGGTCAGATCTGGCAGGGAGATCTGAATCCAGAAGATAGAGAAAATTACAGATTTTATGCTGATCAAAAGTTACAGCGAGATATTTTAACTGATGCAGAAAAAATAATTGTATCTGAGCTAATGGGAGATGGAGATTAAATGTATTATAAAAATTTGTATATCCGTGATTTTGGAATTTTCAATAATCAAAATCTAGATAATATTTCTAAAAACCTGGTAGTTATCGGCGGCAAAAACCGGGCCGGTAAAAGTACTTTCTTAAATTTGCTGCGCTATCTGCCTTATGGACTGCCTCAGAATAATTCTATACCTCCAGCCAGAAATCAGTATTACATAGAAGCAGAACTGGAAAAAGAAAATAAAAAGTATAATTTAATTTTAAATGGTTATTCAAGCCCGGAAGTCTTAGATAAAAATCAGAAACAGCATACTGCTGCTCAGCTTTTTAATCATTTAGATCAGTGGAGTTATCAGCAGCTTTTTAGCATCAGTTTGGATGAACTGCAGCATTTGTCTAAAATCGCCAAAGGAAAAAAGAAAGAAAAACGTCTTTTTTCTATACTTCTGGGAGCTGGCTTTTCGGAATTAGTAAAAGTACCAGAGCTTGCAGATAAATATTATAATAATGCTAAAAATATAGGTGGAATTCTTGGTGATCCGTCTGTAGCCACTTTTAAACCTTATTATAACGAAATCAGAACAGCTGAGGAAATGAGAGATCAGGCACTATTGGAGATTAAAGAATTTACTCAAAAAAGAGAAGAATTACAGCAGAGTCAGCAAAAACTGGAGCAGAAAAAACAAAAGATTACTAATCTGGAACATAGATATTTTTTACTTGATCTTTTAAAAAATAATTATTCTGAAATAGAAGAAATAGAAGAAATGAAAGCAAAACTGGAAAAAGAAGCTGCTGGAACTGCAAATTATGATCTTGATAAATCAGGTCAGAAAAACAATAATCAAAGACTACTTGCGAATTTGCTTTCCTTTTTTAAATCTCAGAGTAAAAAAATAAAAAATCAAAAGAAAAAAGAGGAAGTTCTAAAAGAAAGAATTAAAAACTATCAGCTTCGAAAAGATAAAATAACTAAAAACTTACAAACTTTAATTTTAGAAGTGGAGAATTTAAATTTAAGCTGGGAAAAACCACTGGAACAGCTGGATAATATCGAAACTGATTTAATCCAGGAACAGATATTAAATAAAAAAATGACAGAATATGAGCAGTTAAATTATGAAAGTAAAAAAATTAAAACAGAGCTAAAAAATTTAAAACTTGAAGTTAAAGAAAATTATACAGCACTAAAAGATCTTAATTTTAAAAGTCCGGAGACTATTTTAAAGAGGAGTTATTTAATTGTAGCTCTATCTGTTATAACCTTGAGCTCATCCTTTATTGTTGATTATTATCAGATAACTTATTTGTCAATAATTGTTGCTCTCACTGCTTTTATCTATTATAGTTCTAATTACAAAAGTTCCAGACTGGAAAAGGAAAAAATGCTTAAAATAAAAAATGAAAATCAGGCAAAAAAGAAAAAGATTAAAGAATTAGGACAAAAGCTAACTAATAAACTGGAATATTTAACTGAAACTGAAACTGATTTAGAAAATTATGCACAGATTTTAGGTATTGCAGAAAAAGATTATCTTAGATTTATTGATTCTTATTTTAGGGAGATTAAAGATAAAAAAAGAAGATATCAGGAGCTAAAATCAGAAAAAAAGGATAATGAAGAAACCAGAAGCAGCTTAGAAAAAGAACTTCAGCAGTTAAATGATTTAGTGATCAAGGCAGCTGAATACTGCAGGCTTGATTTTAATAGTACTGAAAATTTAAAACTCAAAGATAAAGCCCAATCTTTATTTAGAGACTTCACTTTACTTGCTAATCTCTGGAGATTATCCCAAAATTATCTATCCAGAAAGTCTCAGCTTGAATATACTTTAAAATCCTCTGATAAAATTAAAACTGCTCTGAATGAAAAGGGCGGAGAAAAGGATTATTATCAGAGTTTTATTAAATTATATAGACAATTTTCTTCAATAACTGCTGTTGAAGAAAGAAAAAGAGAGTTATCTGAGCAGTTAAACTTTTTTAAAGAGGAGAAAAGTAGTTTAGAGGAAAAAATAACAACTTTAAAAAATAGAATTGATGATTTATCTTCTTCCAGTAAAATAGAAAAAGCTCAGCAAAAAATTGATCAGGCTCAAAATAATTTAGAAAAAAAGGCCAGAAACTATGCCGTTAACAAAAGTGTGAATTTCATTTTAAAAAAATTACGATCCAGAATGATTGAGAAAGCAGAAAAGGAATTATTAAAACCGGCTTCAGAAATATTAAGCAGGATTAGCAGTCAGCATTATACAGACCTTAAGACATCAGCTGATCTTGAGCAATCAGATTTTATAGTAAAAACAGAAAACGGAGAAGAACTTAATAGTGTTCAGCAGTTAAGTCGGGGAAGTTTAGAACAATTATTTCTGGCTGTTAGAATCAGCAGAATTATAGAAATCAAACCACCATTACCACTTGTTTTAGATGATTCTTTAGTTAATTTTGATCGCAGTCATCTTTTTAATACAGCAAAAATTATTTCTAACTTAGCCAGAGAACATCAAATATTTATTTTAAGCTGTCACCCACACTTAATTTCATTTATCAGCAGAATAACTGATTTTGCTCAGTACTGGAAGCTGGAAGAGGGCAAATTTGAGCTGAGTGATCAGGAAAAATTACTCGATCATCTCAGTTATTAATTAATCTAAAGCTAAAAAGATGCTGGGAATCCGCACCATAATTAGCTTTTTATTTAAATTTTACCTGTTTCTATTTGCTTCTCTAATTTCTAAAAATAAATCTTTGGCTTTATTTCTCTGTCTGAGACTAACTCGATTATCTCTGATCAGCTCATCCAGCAGTGGTAAAGCTTTATCTCTTTGATTGTGTTTATGGTATAAAACTGCCAGCAGCAGAGTTATATTATCACTTTCTTTTTTTGTGCTGTTTGTATCTTCTGTAAAATAAAATTCTTCTAGATTTTCCAGAGCTTTTAAAGAAGCTTTTTCTGATAGAACTTCTTCTTTGAGATCTTCGTAGATCCAGCTTAACTCCCGCCAGAGAAAGGCTTTTTTATCGGTATGATAATCTGTAAAATCATAGAGCTTTAAAGCCAGATAATGGGCATCTAAAACTTGATTGATTGACCTCAGATCATCATATTTAATTTTAAAATTACTGCCCAGGTCCTCGCTGATTATTTTTTTAAAGTTATTTTTTATTTTCTTTTTTCTACTTTTCGAAAAATTATAAAAATCATTTCTTCTGGCCGTAAAAAGACAGCTGGGACAGGAAAGAATATTGTAATTATAGAGATTAAAGTTTTTGTAAAGCGGTCTTAAATCTGCTCTGATTTCTTCAATTCTTAATCTGGAGTTTCTAATTTTTTTAACTTCTATTTTATGAGAGCAGACAGGACATTCTATTTCTTTATCATAAAGGTAATATTGATCTTCTTTAGCTGTTTTTTGACCATAAAAACTATGATCATTTAAATAAAAATCTGCTGGTTTTCTTATCTTAGCAGCTGCCTGGTCAATGAACTTTTCCTTTTTCTTTGCCTCAGATTTTTCAGCAGCTAATGTTTTCTTGATTTCTTTTTCGGCTTCAATTTTTTTGTTAATTTCAGATATTGGAGCTAACTGTTCCTTATTTCTGTTTTCTAATTTTTCTATATATTGAGAAAGACTATTAATCATTTTACTGGCAAAGCTATTATTTTTTTGCATAATTTTTCTAAGATCTGAGACTTTAAACTCCAGTACTTTTGTATCTAAATATACTTCTGCCCGGGAACTATAATTAATAGCTGTAAAAGCAGTTACCCCAACAAAACCTCCATTTTTTTGACGCTGAATCTCTATTTCTTGTTCTTTATCCTTAACATAAATTCTAATTAAGCCACTTAAAACAAAGTATATTTTCTCAGCTTTTTCTTGATAATCATAAAGTTTTTCCCCAGTTTTAAAGGCTTTTAAATTACTATATTTAGCCAATAAATCTTTAAAATTGTTCTTTTCTGACACCACAAAACATCCCTTTCTTGATTATTATATATTTAAAAGTTAAAGCACTTTGTATTATAACACAGATTCCAGACTTTTCACAATTGTCTTTTTAAAATTTTGATTTAATATTTTATAGATAAGAACAGCTAAAAAATATTTTTTATTTTCAATTACTTTTATATGTCTACAATTGCTGTTATAATTAAATCTAGAGTCACTCTGGACGGAGGTGATACTTTGTCAAATCTTTTTTATTATTTACTATTGGGGCTTATGATAGGTTTTATTGTCAATTATTTTGATCTATCAGCTAAAAAAGGTATTATTATAGCAATTGTGATTGGGGGCCTGGAATATTAAGTACATACATTTTTTGAAATTACTTTTTGATAGAGGTGATTTAAGAGTGGAAAAAATAGATAATATTAAAAATGAAATTAATGATTATTTGAATAAGGAAGAGAATGTAAAAGAAGAATGGATAGAAGAGAATCATCCTATAGATATTGCAGAAGCTCTTTCTGACCTGGATGCTTCAGAAATAAATAATTTTACAAAGTTGTTGGAGACAGAAGATCTGGCAGATATCTTTGAGGAATCAGAAAAAGAACTCCAGATTGATATTCTGAGATGTAAAAGTTCAGAAGAGATAATTGAAATTTTTTCTCATATGGCTGCTGATGACATAACTGATATTTTAGGTCTGTTACCAATCAAAAAAAGAAAAGAATTACTGAGGCATATGAAACAGGATGATGCACTTGTAGTTAAAAATCTTCTGGGATATGATAGAGAATCTGCCGGTGGGATAATGACTACTGAGTATTTGCTTTTAAACAAAAATTTAACAACCACTGAAGCTTTAAATAAAATAAAAAAAATTGCTCCCGACACAGAAATAATTGATACTATTTTTGTGGCAGATACTAATAAAAAATTGGTAGGGAGAGTTGACTTAAGAGATATTTTGAGTTCAGATGATGAGAAAAAGCTGGAAGAATTAATGGATGATAATATTATTAAAGTTTCTGCAGATGTGGATCAGGAAATTGTTGCACAACAGGTTGCTAAATATGATCTGACAGTAATTCCCGTAATTAATAAGAGTGGAATTTTAATTGGAATTATTACAGTTGATGATATAATTGATGTTATTGAAGCAGAAAACACCGAGGATTTATATAAAATGCACGGGGTAGATGAAGAAGAAAGTTCGGATACAACTTTACTGCAGTCGATTAAAAGCCGAATGCCCTGGATGTTTATTAATCTGGCGACAGCTTTTCTGGCTACTTTTACTGTGGCTATGTTTGAGGATGTTATTACTCAGGTTGCTGCCCTGGCTGCTGCAATGCCTATAGTAGCTGGAATGGGAGGAAACGCCGGGACTCAGACTCTTTCTATAGTTATTAGAGGAATTGCCCTGGGAGAAATAGATTTTAAAGACAACTGGACGCTTTTATTTAAAGAAGCGATGGTTGGAGTAATTAATGGGGCAGCAACAGGCTTAGTAACAGGTCTAATTTTATATCTGATGTATGGGAATTATTATCTGGGATTAATTATCTTTTTAGCAATGATCTTGAATTTATTAATTGCCGGAATGTTTGGCTTCTTAATTCCATTATTCCTGCAGTCACTTGGCATAGATCCAGCCCTGGCTTCAGCAATATTTTTAACAACTGTAACAGATGTCTTTGGATTTTTTGTATTTTTAGGTCTGGCCAGAGGATTTATAGTTTATTTAATATAAGTTAAAACTTTATTAAGTTGGAATAATATTTCAATGTGTGAATATAATTAATATATAAACTTTCATTAATTAAAGAGTAGAAAGAGGATAATTTAATTAAATCTTGATATATTTTATTATGGACAAGAAAATAATTTACAATTGAGGTGCTAAAATAAACGTGGAAGATCAAAAAATAACAAAGATACCATTTGGTCAGTTGGGGATAATTGTACATGAAAGCTGTAAAGAATTAGGTAAAAAGGTAGATAATTATATTGTTAAGCGAAGGAGAGAAGAATTTGCCAGCAGCTGCAGCGAATATCATGTAGAAGAAATTAAGAATTCATATATTATTGATAATGATATAATTCGTTTTGCTAATGGGGAAGCTAAAGGGCATCTTAAAGAATCAATTCGGGGTAAGGATATCTATATTTTAGCTGATATTGGTAATTATAATGTTACTTATAACATGTTTGGTGTTGAAAACAGAATGAGTCCTGACGATCATTTTCAGGATATAAAACGCCTGATTTCTGCTATTGCGGGTAAGGCCAGACGGATCCATGTTATTATGCCTCTCCTATACGAAAGCCGACAGGATAAAAGAAACAGCAGAGAATCTTTAGATTGTGCTATGGCATTACAGGAATTAGAGAATCTGGGTGTAGAAAATATTTTTACCTTTGATGCCCATGAAACAAGAGTACAAAATGCTATTCCACAGACCGGATTTGAAAGCTTACATTCCACATATCAGATTATTAAAGCAATGAATAGAGTTGATGATCAAATCTGCTTTGATAAGGATGAGATGATGGTCATTTCTCCCGATACAGGGGCTATGGATAGAGCAATTTATTATGCCAGCGTTTTAGGTCTGGATGTTGGTTTGTTTTATAAACGTAGAGATTATAAAAAGATAGTTGATGGTAGAAACCCGATTATTCAGCATGAGTATATGGGAGCAGAAGTAGCAGGCAAGGATATTTTAATTGTTGATGATATGATAGCCTCTGGAGGATCAGTTTTTGAAATTGCCAGAGAGTTGAAAAAGAAAAAAGCACGAAATGTATATGTAGCAGTTTCTTTTACTTTCTTTACAAATGGTATAAGAAAAATGGATGAGTACTACGAAAAAGGATATATTTCCAAATTGTTCTCAACTAATATGACCTATATCCCCCAAAAATTTAAAGATGCAGACTGGTTTGAGGAAGTTGATATGTCTAAAATGATTTCACTACTGATTGATACTGTAAATTATGATGATTCAGTCAGTCCACTTTTAGATGCAACCAGTAAAATTAAAAAGATTGTAGGGAAATAAATTTGTAAAGAGAATAATCAGCTGATTATTCTCTTTTTTTAGGCCATATAAATTTTATTTTAACTTATATTTTAGAAATAAAGAAGGTGCTAATTATGAAATCAACTCCATCTGATAATCAAAAGTTAATGCAGAAGATTGAAAAAGAAATCAAAAATAAAGTATTTGGAGCATTTTTTGGTTTGATTGCAGGTAATGCTCTTGGAGCAGCAGTTGAGTCCAGAGAACGAGGTAGTTTTAAAGAAGTTAAGAATATGAGAGTCGGTGGACCTTATAATTTACAAGCTGGTTACTGGACTGATGGATTTGTAATTAATACGCTGGAGTCCAGCCTCTGGTCTTTTGTAAACAGTGATTCTTTTGCTGAGGCAGTATTATTAGCTGTTAATCTGGGTGAAGATATAGATACTACTGCTGCAGTAACTGGTCAGCTGGCAGGAGCTTATTATGGTTATGCTACTATCCCTAAAAAATGGAAAATGAATTTTGCTAAATATGAAATTATAGAAAATACTATTACAAAATTATATAATAACTCTAAATAAAGAAGGCAATAGTTAATTTTTCTAGAATATAATATATATATAGAATTAATTTTAATAATACTATTTGTCTGGGGTGGTAGTCTTGACTTTTAATACTCAGCTGGAAACAGGTTTTACATATATATACTTAGCCGGGCTTATAATGTTCTGGCTGGGTATTACATTTTCATATAACAAAGAAAAGAAAGAATATTTACTCTATTTATCCTACTTCTGGACTTTTGCTATTGCTGCCACTGCTGCAGATATCTTATATTTTTATTTTCAAAATAATTTCTTTGTTTTACTGAACTCTATAATGCATCTTTTAGAAGCTGTTTTTTTAGTAGAGGCTGTGCATAAGTATTTTAATCAAAAAACAGCTGATATCTGGTACAGTTTTTTAAAAGCCCTGGTTTTATTGTCTGTACTGGGCTTCCTTTTTAGAAGCCAATTATTTATACTGGCTCCTACCTTAGTATATCTCAGTTTTGCTTTTATTAAGTCCGGTACATTATTTTTTAAATTATCATTTAACGAAGTTTCAACATTTACAGCAGTTGTAAGCTCATTATTTGGATTAAATCTTTTAGTAGCTCCGCATTTAATGAGATTAAACTGGTTTAATCACTATGGTATTTTTTTAAAAGGGGTGCTGGGATTGCTTTTTGGAATCAGTTTATTTGCAATTTATTACGAAGATCTGCAGTATAAATTAAAAATCAGAGAAAAACAATACCAAAAGTTATTTGACCAGTCTCCTGCAGGTATGCTTCTGCTTGACAAAAAAGGTAAGATAATCCAGGTTAATAATTCTATCTGTGATTATACCGGTTACAGTAAAGATGAACTTGAGGGCCACAGTATGTTCGAAAATTTGGTACCAGCTAAATTTAAGATAAGAGCCAGACAAAAAATCAGTAATATTTTAGAAGGTCAGGATCAGGAATATATTATGGAAACTTATGATAAATTTAATAATAAAAAATATTTTTTAATGAAAGAAACCAAATTTGTCCTGCCTAACTATAAAAATTGTGTTTTAAGTATGAGAATTGACTATACAGACTATAAAAAACAGCAGCAGGAGATAAAATATTTGAGTTATCATGATAATTTAACTGATTTATATAATAGAGCTTTTATGGAGGAAGAGATGAAAAGGCTGGATGACAGCCGTCAGCTTCCAATTTCGATTATTATGATCGATGTTAATGGTTTAAAACTATTTAATGATACATATGGTCACCAAAGGGGAGATCAACTTTTAATAAAGACAGCTGAAATATTAAAAAATTCTACCCGCAGTGAAGATATTGTTGCCCGCTGGGCAGGTGATGAATTTGTAATTTTACTGCCTGAAACAGACAAAAAAGAAATGAAAAATATTATTAGTAGAATAGAAAAAAACTGCATCCAGACTGAAGATGAAGAAACGGTTATCTCTCTCGCAGTCGGAGCCGCGGTTAAAGAAAATTGTGAAGAAAATATGTTTAATATTTTTGATCAGGCAGATAAAAAAATGTATAAGCAAAAATTGTCTAAAAGTAGAGAAGCTAAGAAAAAACTTGTGGAAAATATATTAATTAATCTGGAGAGTAAAAGTGGTGAGAACAGGGCGCATCTGCAGAGGATGAAAAGAACAGCAGCTGAATTTGGTAATTATATTGATCTAAAAAAAGATGAAAAAGAAAGATTGGAAATTTTAGCTGAACTTCATGATCTGGGGAAGATAAATATAACAGAAGCAATACTAAAAAAAGAGGATAAATTAAATAATGAAGAATGGGAAAAGATCAAAGAACACTCTGAACAGGGATACAAAATTGCAGCTGCTTCAAAAGAATTTGCATCGATAGCAAAAGAGATACTGCATCACCATGAACGCTGGGATGGTAATGGTTATCCTGTTGGTTTAAAAAAAGAAGAGATTCCCCTTTTAGCAAGAATCATCTCCTTAATAGATGCTTATGATGTGATGAGAAATAAAAATATTTACAAAAAAAAGATGACAAAAAAAGAATCCATCAGAGAACTGCAGAGCTGTAGTGGAACTCAATTTGATCCAGAATTAACAGATAAATTCATCGACTTTATCAGTTAAACTAAATATTATAATTAATTTTTTCTGCATATATTTTACCAAGATAGGGTAATAGAATAATTTGTGCTCCGATTAAACC
The DNA here is from genome assembly GCA_041694515.1 of Halanaerobium sp. Lineage (GTDB taxonomy): Bacteria > Bacillota > Halanaerobiia > Halanaerobiales > Halanaerobiaceae > Halanaerobium. The sequence continues at coordinate 36,062 of JASMSZ010000005.1, read as the reverse complement.
GGTCCCCTTTTGATGTTGATCCATAGCCAGTAAAAGTAAAAAATGCTCTATAAATCCATAACCAACAAGACCAACGAAGACCCCTGCCAAATAAACAAAAATATTAAAAAAATACCAGAGATATTCTGGCATTCGATAACGATATTTATTAAACCACATTTTCAAATTGTGTATTCCCCAGAAAGAAGAAGTAAAAAAGAAAGAAAAAATAACTGCAGTAATAATAGCAATTTTAGAAAAAGAAAGTAAAAAAGCAGCAATAATTCCTAGAATAAATCCTATAATACCATAAATTGTTGCTTTCCTGCCTAGTTTGATAATAAACTGATCCTGATTATACATCATCTTGCTTTTACACCTCAATTAAAAATATTCTAATCTATCTTTTAATTTTAATTATAAATTAAACGAACATAGATATTCTGATTATAATTACCAAAATTATCACCAAAAATTGTTAATCCACCTTTATTTTCAGCTTTTTCTGGTACAGCTATTTTAAATTTATAATTACTCTTATGATCAAGTTCGAGCTGATCAATTGTTACTTCTGAAATTTTTGATCCGTCAATAAAAGTACCATACTTGCTAACTGAAAGTAATTTTAAAAGCCCATATTGATTCCAGTTAGGATACCACCAGGAAGGTGTAAAAATACCTTTAGTTTCTCCAAAATCCCCCGGACTTGTCCAGCTTCCCAGTTCCACATCATTAAGATAGAAGAAAATATCAGATGGCCAGTCATTACAGACACCAGGAGCTTCCGAACTTATTTCCATAGAAATTTGAATCTCACTTAATTCCTGACCAGGTTTTAGATAATTGGGCAGCCTATATTCTATAAAACCTTTAGTAAACCATAAAATTTGACTGTTTATTCTTTCTGGATCTGCAAAAAAACTGGGGTCATCTACTTCCCCTATAATATGATCTTTATTTGCCAGTCCACAGGTAGGATAAACTTCATAATCAGAAAAATGTCCAACTGCAATTTCAGATTCATAAAATTTTTCTTCAGTTTGCTTTTTCAAGTCAAAAATTAGTTTATCTTCATGTAAATAACATAATTTCTGATTACCTCGGGCCGCTGACTCAGTTGATACTTTAATCAAACCACATTCCTCTAATTTTTTAACATGGGAAGTAATCGCACCATTTGTTAAGCCAAGCTTTTCAGCCAGTTCGTTCATATTAAGCTGATTATATTCTGATAAAAGTTCCAGAATTTTAATTCTCGATTCTGAACTTAAGGCTTTAAAGGTTTTTAATCCATCTCTTAAATTATCAATTAAAATCAAACTTCTCCCTCCAAACTTTATTTATTTTAGTCAATTATAAAACAAAAACTTAAAAAAATCAAATTTGGGGCTGTTTTTAAAACAATTATTTAATTTACATTTAATTAATAGAAGTAATTAATGAATTTTATAGTTAAAAATTTTAAAATAATGCTCTTTATTCCAGGCTTAACCCCGAATGATTAAAATTATTAGATAATTTAAGTCAATTCATTTGACATCAATCTAAATTTTATGCTATACTTTTAGTGAAAATTAAAGAACTAAAGTAATAACTCAACTTATAAATACTAAATAACCCTGATAAAGGATATTATCTGGTAATATTAGTTAAAATTACTGATTGTTCTTTAATCAATACTAAAACAAATTGCTTATAACCTTATAATTTTATCTAACGAGCAAAAATAATTCAGCTGGAGGTGGATAAGAAATTAAATGCTCTTAAATCGACTATAAGTATTTTGTTTTAACAAATCAATTATAAGGGAGAGGAAAAAATGAAAAAGATAACTAAAGTATTTTTTCTAACAATTTTAATGTTAAGTATATCAATAACTGCTTTTGCCGGCGCGGGAGAAGAAGCAGCAAAAAATCCTGCCTCAGGAATTATTCCATTTTCTGGATCAGGAATTACAGAATTTAAGGAAGCACCAATGTTAAAAAAGAGAGTTGAGGCTGGAGAATTACCACCAGTAGAAGAAAGATTGCCTAAAAATCCAGTAGTGGTTCAGCCAGAAGAATCAATTGGTAAATATGGTGGCAGTATGACTTTTACTCAGTTTGGGCCGGACGGACTGGGAGTAAATGGTCATACATTAGTGGAAACTCCCCTCTTAAAAAATAGAGATTTTGATAATTTAATGACAATTCCTAACTTTGCTAAAGATTGGGAATATAGTAATGGAGGTAAAACTTTTACTCTTTATTTAAGAGAAGGAGTTAAATGGTCAGATGGAAATGAGTTAACAAGTGAAGATGTTATGTTCTGGTATAATGATATTCTCTTAAATGAAACTTTAACAACAGCAGTTCCGATTACTTTCCGTCCAGGTGGAGAAATTATGGAGGTAAATCCTATTAATGATTACACAATAGAATTTAATTTTGCAATTCCCTACTACACCTTCCATGAAAATATGGATGCAACCTGGTATGCAGGTTTAGAATTTTTCCCACCTTCTCATTATATGAAAAAATTTCATCCTAAATATAATGAAAATGCAGAAAAGTTAGCCAAGGAAGCAGGTTTTGGAAGCTGGGTTCAGTACTTTAATAATAGATTATCCTGGGAGTTTTTTAATCCTAAACCAGTTGGCAGACCAGTTTTATCAGCCTGGGTTGTAAAAAAAGTAACACCTACTGGAAGAATTTATGAACGTAATCCATATTACTTTAAAGTTGATCCAGAAGGAAATCAGCTGCCATATATTGATGAACAGAGAACAATATCTACTCCAGATGCACAGGCAAGGTTAATGAATGTTTTATCTGGTGAAATTGATTATATTAGTTCATTTTTATCTTTTGCAGATTATCCGACAATTAAAGCAAGTGAAGAAGATGGAAATTATAATGCCTGGATTGGTGATTCCTTATGGGCCAGTCGGGTAACATTTTCTGTCCAGCAGCAGCCTGTGAATGCTAAAGATATGTGGGAAATCTTAGGTGATGTCAGATTCCGCAAAGCACTATCTTTTGCCCTTAACAGGACAGAGATTAAAAATTTAGTTTTTATGGGACAGGGTGAAGAAAGACAGTTAACCTATCATCCTGGAACAGTTGATGATGAAGCCTATAAGGAAGAATGGGCTACAGCTTATACTGAATATAATCCTGAAAAAGCAAAAGCTTTACTCGATGAAATGGGTGTAGTTGACCAGAATGGTGATGGCTGGAGAGATAAACCAAATGGTGATGATCTTTTATTACAGCTTTTAGCTAACTCAAGTCGTAGTGTTGCTATGTCAACTGCAGAAATGGCTAAAGGATTCTGGAATGATGTTGGAATTAATGTTAATATGGATTCTGTAGAAGAGGGTTTATTCTTTACTGAAATCTGGGAAGGAAGAACTCAAATTTCTACAACCTTTATGACAGGTTCCTTACCTCCCTGGGATCAATATGTGCCAGCAGAAGACACATATAATGCTTATGGAAACTGGTTCCTTGATTATAATCCTTACACCCAGACTAGAATTCCTGAATCTGAAATTCCAGAAGCAAGACAGAAATTAGCGATCAAACCACCTCAGGAAATCATTGACTGGTATACTGCTGGTCATACAGTAGATCATGTTAATGAAGAAGAAAGAACTAAATTATACAGAGAAGTTGGTAATTATGTGCATGAATATCTGCCATCTATAGGAACAGTTGGTATGGCAGGACATGTTGGAGTTTCTAAAAATGGACTTCTTAATCTGAGAAAAGTAGGAGATAACCCCAGTGTTGGTGCAACCAGAAATGCCTATGTAGAGCAGTTCTACTGGGAAAATCCTTCAGAACATTAATTTGATGTTTATTAGCTAGTTTTATTTAAATAAATATCATAAAATTGTCAGGTATCTGATAGACGGTACCTGACAATTTTAAATAACTATAAAAAATGACTTTTTAATTATTTTAACTTATATTGTTAAGGGAGGGAAAATATTGTTAAATTTTATTTTGAGAAGAACGTTAATTATTATCCCGATGATAATTTTAATTTCTATGATTTCTTTTTTAATAATTACTCTTCCACCAGGAAGTTATATAGATTCTTATCTGGCCAATTTACAGCAGATGGGAGGAGAAGTTGAACAGAGTAGAGCTGACACAATCAAAGAGCGATATGGATTGAATGATCCTATTTATTTACAGTACTGGAAATGGGTTAAAGGCTTTCCTCGTGGTGATTTTGGGATGGCCTTTAGTGAAGAAAGGCCGGTTATAAATATTATTCAGGAAAGAATTGGATATACAATTTTAATTTCAACTTTAACTCTTTTATTTACCTGGATTTTATCAATCCCCATTGGTATTTATTCGGCAGTAAAGCAATATTCTTTTGGTGATTATGTATTTACCTTTTTTGGTTTCCTGGGAGTCTCAATACCTAATTTTTTACTGGCAATTATCATAATGTTTGTGGGTTTAAGATTTTTTGGTATAAATTTATCTGGTTTAATGCCGGTTCAATATATGGGAGAACCCTGGGGATTAACCAAAATACTTGCAGTGTTACAGAGAATCTGGGTACCGGTTGTCGTAGTCGGTACAGCTGGTATGGCAGGTCTAATTAGAATTATGAGGGCAGAAATGCTAGATCAGCTCAGACAGCCCTATATTCAAATGGCCAGATCAAAAGGAGTTGACGAAATTAAAGTTATTATCAAGTATGCTGCCAGAATTGCTGTTAATCCGTTAATCAGCACAATTGGCTGGCTTTTACCACAAATTATTTCGGGTGGAACAATAGCAGGTATTGTTTTAGGGCTGCCAACTTTAGGACCTAAACTTTATGATGCCTTAAAAATTCAGGATATGTATTTAGCAGGTACTATAATTTTCTTTAATATTGTTTTGATTTTGATTGGTACACTTTTATCAGATATTTTGCTTGCTCTGGTAGATCCACGGATCCGTTATGATTGATCAAAGGAAGGGAGGCTATTTAATTGAAAAATAATTCTAGTGAAAGTAAAATAACTAAAGATGAAAATATTGTTATGAGTAATCCTTTTAAAGCAAAGTCTCACTGGCAGTTGATGTGGGAAGAATTTAAAAATCATAAACTTGCAATGGGCGGAATAATAGTTTTAATTCTTTTATATGTTAGTGCACTTTTTGCTGGGTTTTTAACCCCATATGACCCTAATGAAAGGTTTTCTAAATTCCAGAATATTGCTCCTCAAAGGATCAAATTTATAGATGAAGATGGTTTGTCTACTCCTTATGTTCATCCAATTGTAGGAAAAAGAAATATGGAAACACTGGCAATGGAATATACAGTTGATGAAAGCCAACAAATACCTGTTAATTTTTTATATAAATCAGATGATACATATAATTTTTTAGGTTTATTTAAAACAAACCTAAAATTATTTGGCTCTGATGAAACACAAATTTTTCTATTTGGAACTGATGGATTAGGTAGAGATATTTTTACCAGAACTATTCATGGTGCTCGTTTATCTTTAACAGTTGGACTTGTTGGTATTGCAGTAAGTCTGGTTCTGGGACTGTTTTTTGGAGGTATTTCCGGTTATCTGGGTGGTATGGTTGATAATTTTATTCAAAGAGTTATAGAGTTCACACTTGCAATTCCCAAAATACCGCTCTGGATGGGACTTGGTGCAGCTTTACCTCAAGACTGGAGTGTAATTCAGGTTTATTTTGCCATTACAGTGATTTTATCACTTACTGGCTGGGTAAGTATGGCTCGAGTTTTACGCGGTCAAATTTTATCATTAAAAGAAGAAGATTTTGTTAAGGCAGCAAGAGCTGCTGGTGCAAAAAGTGGTAGAATTATCAGTAAACATTTAATACCTAATTGTATGAGTTATATTCTGGTTAATCTGACACTTGCTATCCCGGGAATGATTATTGGTGAAACAGCACTGAGTTTCCTTGGTTTAGGACTTAAGGCACCTGCAGTTAGCTGGGGTGTACTTCTGCAGGAGGCTCAGAATGTGAGAGCCGTTGCACAGTATCCATGGTATTTTATCCCGGGAGTGTTTGTTATCATAGCTGTACTGGCTTTTAACTTTGTTGGTGATGGATTAAGAGATGCTGCAGATCCTTATCATTAATACTGAAGAAATATTGCAGATAAAGGCGGGTTAAATAATTATGAAAAATAAAGATAAATTGCTGGAAGTAAAGAATTTAAGAACCTATTTTGATACGAGAAGAGGACTTGCCAAAGCAGTTGATGGAGTTAGCTTTGATGTTTATAAAGGTGAAACTCTGGGGATTGTGGGCGAAAGTGGATGTGGAAAAAGTATTACTTCACTTTCTATTTTAAATCTAGTTCCTCAACCTAAAGGAAAAATTTATGGAGGCGAAATTCTACTTCATCGGGATAATGATGAGATTATTGATATTGCAAAATTAAAACGGACGGGAAAAAAGATGAAAGATATAAGACGTAAAGATACAGCCATGATTTTTCAGGATCCAATGTCATCTTTAAGTCCTGTTTATACTGTTGGTTCGCAGATTATGGAAGGTATTATGTTGAGCCATGATGTTGACAAAATAGAAGCCAGAGGGATGGCCATAGAAATGCTGCGCAAAGTTGGTATTTCTCCGCCTGAACAGAGAATTAATGATTATCCCTATCAGTTGAGTGGAGGAATGAATCAGAGAGCAATGATAGCTGTTGCCTTATCTTCTAATCCGAGTCTGTTAATAGCTGATGAACCAACTACTGCCCTTGATGTAACAGTTGAAGCGCAGATTTTAGAATTGATGGAAGAGCTGCAGCAGGAGTATAAGATGTCAATTATGTTTATCTCTCATGATCTGGATGTAATTGGAGAGATTTCTGACCGAGTTGTGGTGATGTATACAGGTAAGGTTGTAGAAGTAGCAGAGGTAGAAGATTTATTCTATAATCCTTCTCATCCCTATACTCAGGGATTATTACAGTCAATACCAAAAATTGGCCGCAAAAAGGAATTAAAGCCAATTAGTGGGTCTGTACCTCAGATCTATAATTTACCTGATGCCTGTCATTTTGCACCTCGCTGTCCTCATAAAATGGATATCTGTACTAAAAAAGAACCTCCTGTCTTTGATGTAGGAGAAGGTCATCAGTCTAAATGCTGGCTTTATGAGGAAGGAGGTAAAAGAAATGAAGGATGAAGAACTAATTTTAAAGGTTAATGATTTAAAAAAATATTTTCCTGTAAAACAGGGCATTTTTAGAAAAGTAGTGGGTCAGGTTAAAGCAGTTGATGGAGTTAGTTTTTCTCTCAAAGAAGGTGAAACACTGGGTCTTGTGGGAGAATCAGGCTGTGGAAAATCAACCACTGGAGAAACTTTAATGAAGTTAGTTGAACCAACTGCCGGAACAATTGAATATAAAAATGAAGATGGACAGTGGAGAGATTTAACTAAAATTGATGATGATGAATTTTATTCATACAAAAAGGATATTCAGATGATTTTTCAGGATCCAATGTCTTCTTTAAATCCAAGAATGTCGGTCAGAGATATTATTGTTGAACCATTAGAGATTCACGGGATTGGGACAAAAAAATCACGAACTGAAACTGCAAAAGATTTACTGGATCAGGTTGGATTAAGCGAATTTTTCTTAAACCGATACCCTCACGAATTTAGTGGTGGTCAGCGCCAGAGAATTGGTATTGCCAGAGCTTTAACATTAAATCCCAGAATTATTGTCTGTGATGAGCCGGTTTCTGCTCTTGATGTTTCAGTTCAGGCCCAGATTTTAAATATTCTGGAAGAACTGCAGGATAGAATGGGATTAACTTATATTTTTATTGCCCATAACCTGAGTGTAGTTGAACATATAAGTGATCGAATTATGGTAATGTATTTAGGTAAGATTGTAGAAATTGCCTCTGCTGATGATTTATATGATAATCCACTCCATCCTTATACAGAAATTCTTCTGCAGTCAATACCGGAAGGTGATCCAAAATCGAAGAAAAAAAGAGGTAAAATAGAAGGGATAGTTCCGGATCCTTCAAATCCTCCCAGCGGCTGTAATTTACATCCCCGCTGTCCTTATGCTCAGGATGTTTGTAAAGAAAAAGAACCTCCATTAGAGTTAATTAGCGAAAAAAAAGAACAATTTGCTGCCTGTCATTTTGCAAAAAAACTTGACCTTGCCGGCTATAATGATCTTGTTGAGCAAAAAGCATAATCTATTAAAGAAAAGGAGACTAATGATGACTAAAAAAAATGCAAAAGTATATTTAGATCGTAATTTTACAGTAAGTGAGGTAGACGAAAGAATTTTTGGCTCATTTATAGAACATCTGGGTAGAGCTGTTTATACAGGAATTTATCAGCCTGAACACCCAACTGCTGATGAAAATGGGTTTCGAGAAGATGTTTTAGAATTGATTAAAGAAATAGACCCACCAATAATTCGCTATCCAGGTGGAAACTTTGTTTCTGGCTATAATTGGGAGGATGGAGTTGGGCCTGTTGAAGACAGACCAAATCGGCTTGAGTTAGCCTGGAGAACTGTTGAAACTAATGAAGTTGGAACAAATGAATTTATGCAGTGGGCAGAAAAAGCAGGAACAGATGTAATGATGGCAGTTAACCTGGGTACACGAGGTATTGATGCTGCCCGTAATTATTTAGAATACTGCAACCATCCTGGTGGCAGTTATTACAGTGATTTACGCAAAGAACACGGTAGAGAAAAACCATATAATATAAAAACCTGGTGTCTGGGAAATGAAATGGATGGACCCTGGCAGATTGGTCACAAAACAGCAGATGAATATGGCCGTTTAGCATTAGAAACTGCCAAGGTTATGAAAGGGCTTGATCCTGAGATTGAACTGGTTGTTTCTGGAAGTTCCAATAGACAGATGCCTACTTTTGGTGAGTGGGAAGAAACTGTCCTGGAACATACTTATGAACATATTGATTATATATCCCTACATCAGTATTTCCGCAATGATGAAGATGATATTAAAAACTTTCTGGCTCAAACCGAAAGCCTTGATGATTTTATTCATTCTGTTGTAGCAATTTGTGACTATGTTAAGGCTAAGAAAAATAGTGATAAAAAAATTAATTTGTCATTTGATGAGTGGAATGTCTGGTATCATTCTGATGCGGCAGATAAAAAAAGAGAGCCCTGGCAGGTTGCACCTCCTCAGCTGGAAGACATTTATAACTTTGAGGACGCTCTAGTTGTTGGATTGACTTTAATAACTTTACTTAAACATGCTGATCGAGTTAAGATTGCCAATCAGGCTCAACTGGTTAATGTAATTGCTCCAATAATGACCAGTGAAGATGGTGGTACCTGGAGACAGACAATTTTCTATCCCTATTATCATGCATCTAAATTTGGTAGAGGTACTGTTTTAGACAGCAAAGTAACTTCTCCAACTTATGACAGCAGGGATTTTAAAGATGTGAATCTCTTAGAACAGGTATCAGTATTTAATGAAGATAAATCAGAATTAACAATATTTGCAGTTAATAGAGATACCAAATCATCGCTGGAATTAGAAAGTGAATTAAATGGTTTTGAAGACTATGAGGTACAGGAACATCTTATTTTAGAACATGAGGATTTAAAGGCTGTTAATAGTGAAGATAATCCAGATAATGTTAAACCTCATGCTAAAGGTAGGGCAGCAGTTAGAGAAAATAAATTAACTGCAGAACTTCCTAAGCTTTCCTGGAATGTTATAAGATTATCTAAATAAATAATAAAATATAAAAGGTTATCAGGTTTTTATACAGAAATAATATAATAACTCTGATGACCTATTTTATTATTTTACATTTTGGGAGGTAATGATTATGCAAAAAAAATTATATGATCTTAATAAAAAACTGACAGGTGATTTAAAAGCACATGATCCCTCATTAATAAAAGAAAATGATAAATGGTGGTTGTTTCATACAGGTAGAGGAGTTGGGGTTAAATCATCTAATGATGGTTTAAACTGGAAGAATGAAGACTCCATACTTGATAATTCCTTAGACTGGTGGAGCAAATATGTAAATAATTTTGATAAAGATAATGATGTTTGGGCTCCAGATCTGGAATTTTTTAATGATAAATGGTGGTTATATTATTCAGTCTCGGAGTTTGGTACAAATAACTCATTGATTGGACTGCTGTCTGCTGATAATATCGAAAGTAATAACTGGCAGGATGAGGGACTGGTAATTACCTCAACAGAGGGACAGGAATATAACACTATTGATCCTAATCTATTTATTGATCCTGATGGTAACCCCTGGCTGGTTTTTGGTTCCTGGTTTGATGGTATCAAATTAACAAAAATTGACCCCAAAAACATGAAAACAACCGGTGAAATTTATTCTCTGGCCAGGAGGCAGATTGGTAAACGACCTGCTGGTGTTGAAGCCCCAACTTTAACTTATAGAAGTGGATATTATTATCTTTTTATTTCTATCGATCACTGCTGCCGGGGTAGTAGAAGTGATTATAAAATTGCTTTTGGAAGATCAGACAAGATAACCGGTCCTTACCGTGATAGAAATGGGATCAATTTATTAGAAAAAGGTGGCGATGTTTTGGCTGCAGCTGATGAAAAATATATTGGTTATGGAGGTCAGGATATTTTTAATAACCAGCTGCTGGTTCATCATGCATATAATAAAAAAAATGGTGAATATAGGTTTTTTATTAAACAGCTTGAGTGGGATAATGGCTGGCCGAAAATTAAAAATTACAACAAAAAACTAAATTCATTTTGCAAATTAATAAATATAGATGCTAATAAATCTGCTGCTGTAAAAGATTCAAAAACTGAAGCCAGAACTAAAATTGTCTGCCAGGAAGATAATAATTCTGAGAGTCAGGAGTGGTTAATTTATCCTATTGAAAATGGTTTTTATAGAATTCAAAACAAGCACAGTCTTCTATATTTAGAAGTAGAAAATGCTGAAAAAACAAATGGTGCTAAACTCCAGCAGTGGAGCAACTCACGTAACTTCTGTCAGGAATGGGAAATAATTAATATAGAAGCAGATATCTATAAAATCATCAACCGAAATAGTGATAAGGCAATTACTAGAAGTGACAACAACTTTTTAATACAGAACGATTTTGAAAACTTAGATAGTCAAAAATGGAAATTAGTTTACTGAAAATAAGAGGAGGAAAGTAGTTAATGAATAAGTTGAATATAAATTTAGAAGAGAAAAAAGAAAGAATTAATAGAAATATATATGGACATTTTGCCGAACACCTGGGCAGATGTATTTACGAAGGATTCTGGGTTGGAGAAGATTCGGATATTCCTAATAAAAATGGAATTAGAACAGATGTAGTGGAAGCTTTGAAAAACATTGATATTCCTGTTTTGAGGTGGCCTGGAGGCTGTTTTGCAGATGAATATCACTGGAAAGATGGAATAGGCCCCAGAGAAGATAGAGCTAAGATGGTAAATACCCACTGGGGTGGAGTAACTGAAAATAATCATTTTGGAACCCATGAATTTATGCAGCTCTGTGAACTTTTAGATGCAGAACCCTATATTTCTGGGAATGTTGGTAGTGGTACAATTAGAGAGATGCAGGAATGGGTAGATTACATAACTTTTGCAGGAGAGTCTCCAATGGCTGACTAGAAAAAAGAAAATGGTAGAGAAGAACCCTGGCATTTAAAATACTTTGGTGTCGGAAATAAAAACTGGGGCTGTGGTGGTAATATGCGTCCTGAATACTATGCCGATCAGTACCGCAACTATCAAACCTATGTCCGGGACCATGGAGATAACGAAATCTTTTAAATTGCCTGTGGTGCTAATGTTGATGATTACAACTGGACAGAAGTTCTAATGAAGAATGCTGCCCGTCAGATGGATGGTTTGAGCTTGCATTATTATACAATTCCGGGAGAGTTCTGGGAAGGTAAGGGCTCTGCAACTGATTTTGAAGAAGATGAATGGTTTATTACCTTAAAGAAAGCTTTAAAAATGGATGAGTTAATTAATAAACATGGAACAATTATGGATCAGTATGATCCAAAAAAAAGAATTGCAATGATTGTTGACGAATGGGGTGCCTGGTATGATGTTGAACCGGGAACAAATCCTGGCTTTTTATATCAGCAGAATACCTTAAGAGATGCCCTGATTGCTGGTATTACTCTTAATATCTTTAATCAGCATGCAGATCGTGTTAAAATGGCTAATATTGCTCAGACTGCTAATGTACTGCAGGCAATGGTTTTAACTGATGGAGCAGATATGATTTTAACTCCAAGTTACCCATGTATTCGAAATGTATAAAGTTCATCAGGATTCAAAACTTCTCCATTTTGAGCTAGAAAGTGAAAATTATCAATTTGAGGATCAGGAAATTCCTGCTTTAAATGCTTCTGCTTCGATTAATGAAGAGGGGCAGGTTAATATCACCATCTGTAATTTAAATGCAGATCAGGAAATTGAATTAAATAGTAATTTATTTGCTGAAAAATTTGATTATAGTAAAGTTGAAGCTCGAGTATTAACAGCTGATAAATTAAATGCGCATAATAGTTTTTATAATCCAGAAAATATTAAACCTGCTGAGCTAAAATCTGTAAAGTTAGCGGATAATAAATTGAATATTACTTTACCGGCAGCTTCAGCAACTTTAGTTACTTTAAGTTAAGGAGGAGACAATAGTAATTATGAAAAACAAATATACTGAAAAGATAACCGATGTTGAAAATATAGAAATAACTGCAGATAATTTAGAACAGATTGAACTACCTGAAAAAATTAAAATTTTTCTTGACGAGAAATATAGTTATCGTGGAGTAGAATGGGAAGAAATCGATCTGTCTGGTCTGAAGCAAAATAAAGAAGTAAAGGTTAAGGGTAAGATAAAAGAAATTAATTATCCGGAACCACTAGTTGAAAAAAGAGCAGATCCCTATGTCTATAAACATAAAGATGGTTATTATTACTTTACTGGTTCTTATCCGGAATATGATCGTATTGTTTTAAGAAGGGCTAAAGATTTATCAGATCTTCAGCAAGCAGAAGAAGTTGTTATCTGGGAAAAATATCAAAAAGGAGAAATGAGCAAACATATCTGGGCTCCTGAACTACATTTTATTGATGATAAATGGTATATTCATTTTGCTGCTGGACGAGAAGACAATATCTGGGCTATTAGACCCTATGTTCTAGAATGTACTGCTGAAAACCCACTGGATGGTGACTGGACTGAAAAGGGTGAAGTCAATATTGAATTTGAAAGCTTTAGTCTTGATGCAACAACATTTGAGCATCAGGGTAAAAGATATTTAATCTGGGCTCAAAAAGTTGCAGATAATACCATTTCTAATTTATATATTGCTGAAATGGAAAATCCCTGGACAATTAAAGAACAGCATCTATTATCTGAACCAAAATATGACTGGGAAGTTATTGGTTTTGATGTAAATGAGGGTCCGGCAGTAATTAAGCGCAGCGGTAAGATATTTGTATCTTTTTCAGCCAGCGAAACCGGTCATAATTACTGTATGGGACTTTTAAGTGCAGATCAAAATAGTGACTTACTGGATCGCAGTTCCTGGACTAAAAGTTCAGAACCTGTACTTGAAACTTCCGAGGAAACTTCACTTTATGGCCCGGGTCATAATTCTTTTACTGTTTCTGAGGATGGAGTAACTGATCTTTTAGTTTATCATGCTCGTCCTTATAAAGAAATAGAAGGAAACCCACTTTATGATCCTAATCGTCATGGAAGAATACAGGAATTATTCTGGGAACAAAATGGAGATCCTTATTTTGCCTATCCCGGTTTAAAAGTGAATGCTGACCAGGAAGTTGAAGCTAAAATAAGATTAGAATAAATCATTTAAAGAAAGTCAGACTTTTAATCGTCTGGCTTTCTTGCTATTTTTATAAATATGTATTATTATATCATATGGAGAAGTTAAACTTTTCTAATAATTAAGTTATTAAATAAATGGGGTGAGATTTATGAAATATAGAAAACTGGGAAAATCTAATTTGAATGTTTCAGAAATTAGCTTTGGTGGTATTATGTTGATGGATACTCCAGAGGCTGAAGCTGAACTGATTGTTAAAAATGCTGTTAAAAATGGTATAAATTTTTTCGATGTAGGTCCAACTTATGGAAATGCACAGGATATACTGGGACCTGCTTTAAAGCCATACCGGGATAAAGTTTATTTAGCAAATAAGACTGAACCGGGACAGACTAAAGATCAGGTCCGAAGAGATATGGAAAAGTCACTGGAACTTCTGGAAACTGACTATTTTGATCTTTATCAGCTGCATGAGGTTACAGATGAAGAAGCTCTTAATACGGCCCTTGCTTCTGGAGGTGCACTGGAAGCAATTATTGAAGCCAGAGAAGAAGGATTAGTTAAAAATGTTGGTTTTTCTGCTCACAAAGAATGGGCGGCTTTAAAATTAATAGAAAGCTTTGATTTTGATACAGTGATGTTTCCTATAAACTGGAATTATTGGTTTAACTATGATCAGGGACCGGAAGTAATAAAAAAAGCCAGAGAAAAAGAAATGGGAATCATTGCAATTAAGGCACTGGCCCAAAAACAGTGGGAATCCGGGCGACAGGATAATTATAATACCTGGTATAAACCAATCTACGACAATCGGGAGCTGGCCGAACTGGCACTGAAATTTACTTTCTCCCAGGATATAGATACTGCAGTAACTCCTGGAGACAGCAGGATGCTTGATCTGTCATTAGAAATTTATCAGAAAAATGAAGAAAAGATGCAGATTTCAGAATCAGAATTAAAAGAACTAAAGAGCTTTTTAGATAGCCACGGGGGAAAATTATATCCAATTCCAAAATAAATTGAATAGTATAATTAACAAAAACTGCCCCCCTCCTTTAACTGGGAGCAGTTTTTTGTTTTTAATTATTTTTTTCTTTTAGAAGTTGATTAACAAATTGTTTTGCTGAACGTCCTGAATAACCATTATTCCATTTGCTCCACTGAAGAGCTTTTCTTCTTAAGTTTTCTTTGGTTATGTTTAAACCTGCCTGAGCAGCCAGTTCATTTATTATGGTTAAATATTCAGCTTGGGTAGGATTATTATACATTAAGGTCAGTCCAAATCTTTCGCTAAGTGATAATTTTTCATTTAAAATATCATTTTCGTGGACTTCAGATTCTCGATCCTGCCATTTTTCTCTGACCAGATGCCTGCGGTTACTTGTTGCATAAAAGAGCACATTTCCGGGTTTTGATTCTATACCACCTTCCATAACTGCCTTTAAATATTTGTAATCAGTTTCAAATTCTTCAAAAGAAAGGTCATCCATAAAAATGATAAAATTAAGACCTCGCTGATTTAAATATTCAAGAATCTCTGGCAGCTTTTTAATTTGAGAGCTGTTGATTTCTATTAATCTCAGTCCCTGCTGATAATATTTGTTTAAAACCGCCTTAACAGAGGAAGATTTTCCAGTCCCACTGTCACCATATAATAATACATTATGAGCCTGGTAACCTTTTAAAAAGCTCTCGGTGTTTTCTATTAGCTTCTTTTTCTCTTTTTGATAGGCAATTAATTGATCAAACGTAATAGGGTCGAGATTATTTACTGCCTTTAAAGTATTTCGGTGCCAGAAAAAGGCTCTACTTTGATTTAAAATTCCAGCACCATAATTCTGATAAAATTTAATTAAGCTGTCTAAATTTTTTTCTGGGGAATTAGCCCTAAATAGTTGCTGCAAGTTTTTTAGATTATAGGGCATTAATTTTGAATCTGTAATTTTAAAACCCCTTAATTTTGTAAGTCTGTTTTGATCTAAATGTTTTAGAATATCCTGAAAAGAGAAAGAAAATAAATTATTAATTATTTCAATATCATTTAATGCAATCTGATAGAGGCTGTCTTCGCGGTTGATCAACTTTTTTTCTGCTCTTAAAGTAAAGATATTTTCTGCAGCACAAATTTTTAATTTAAGGTAATTATGCCAGAGGTCACCACTAAGCCCCTGATTAATACTCAGTTCTATTAACTTATAAATTAGATCACTTAGATTTGATCTGGAATCATTTTCTGCTGTTAAGCAGTTCTTTAACTTTAAAATAATTTCAGTTTCTTTAATGTTTTTAAATAGTATTATTTTTTCACTTTCCTGTAAAGCAATTTTAAAATCAATTTTCTTCAAATTTGATTCCTCCTTAACTTCTCTAATTAAACACAATTATATCAGATTTGAGATAAATTTTACAAAAAAAACAGAAAAAATTCTAAAAAGACTTGCAAATGTCAGAATAATGTATTAAGCTATAAATAAGAAAGAAATAGCAATAATATTTTTTTGTCGATTTGTGCAAACGATTGCGCAATAATTTTATATAACAAAGATTTCCGGTTGAGAGGAGATAGTAAAATGGATAATAGTGACGCCTTACTGCAGGGTAAAAGTCGAGACAACAGTAATGATTACCACAAATTAAGTGGTATTTTAAATTATGAAATTAAGGATAATGAAATTAGGTTAAATTTTAAACATGCCAGTCTGGCAGTCAGATTTTTAACTGCTGATATTTTTAGAGTTATCATGGCACATTCTGATCAGAAAATTAGTTATAAAAGTACTGAAGCAGTTATTGAACATAATTTAACTTATGATGACTTTATTTTTAATGAAAAAGATAGTGAATTAATTATTAAAACAGATAAATTAGTTATTAAGCTTAAGAAAGAAAATTTTCTGCTTGAAGTATTTAATAAACAGGGTAAATTAATTCATAAAGATCACAATGAATATGCTCTGGGCTGGAAAAAACAAAAAGTTAGAGCCTGGAAATCATTTGAGCAGAGTCAAAGATTTTATGGTCTGGGTGAGAAAACAGGCTGGCTTGATAAAAAGGGTAGACTATATGAGATGTGGAATCATGATACTTTTCTTCCACATGTTAGTGATACCGACCCCTTATATCAATCAATACCATTTTTAATAGCTTTTAATCCTAAAAATAGTTATGGTATTTATTTTGATAATTCATATAAGAGTTTCTTTGATCTGGGAAGTGAGGGTCAGGATTACTATTCCTTCTGGGCAGAAGGTGGAGAACTGGATTATTATTTTATTAATGGTCCTTCATTAAAAGACGTAGTCAGCAAATATTCTCAAATAACTGGTACTATGCAGCTGCCGCCCAAATGGTCACTGGGTTATCATCAGTCACGCTACAGTTATTATCCCCAGACTGAAGTTGAGCAGCTGTTGAAAACTTTTAGGGATAAAGAAATTCCCTGTGATGCTTTTCATTTTGATATTCATTATATGGATCAATATAAAATTTATACCTGGGATGAAGATCGTTTTCCAGATCCTAAGGCAATGTTGTCTAAGATGGAAGAAAATGGGGTTAAAGCCGTTACAATTATTGACCCCGGTGTAAAAAAAGATCCCGAATATAAACTTTATCAGGAAGGTATGGAAAATGATTATTTCTGCAAATATCTTGATGGCAAAGTATTTATAGATAAAGTCTGGCCAGGAAATTGTGCTTTTCCAGATTTTACTCAGTCAAAGGTAAGAGACTGGTGGTCCGGCCTGCAGAAAGATTACACAGACCTTGGAGTAAAAGGAATCTGGAATGATATGAATGAACCGGCTGCTTTTAATAAATCTGATACCATGGATGTTGAGGTGATGCATCAGAATGATGGTGATTCTGGTACCCACCGCCGTTTTCATAATTTATATGGATTTTTAGAAGATAAGGCAACTTTTGAAGGTTTAAAGGAAAGTCTGGATAATGAGCGGCCTTTTGTTTTAACTAGAGCTGGCTTTGCCGGTATTCAGCGCTATTCTGCTGTCTGGACCGGAGATAACCGGAGTTTCTGGGATCATATTAAACTTGCTATGCCGATGCTGATGAATATGGGACTGTCAGGTATTACATTCTGTGGTACCGATGTTGGAGGTTTTACCGGTAATAGTAATGGTGAACTTTTAACCCGCTGGACTCAGATGGGAGCTTTTGTTCCTTTCTTTAGAAATCACTGTGAGGTTAGAGCTGTTTCTCAGGAACCCTGGTCCTTTGGAGAAAAATATGAAAAGATTATTAAAAAATATATTGAATTAAGATATAAATTTATAACCCATATTTATAATCTATTTTATCAGGCTGCCGAAACAGGAATTCCACTTATGAGGCCCTTAATTATGGAATTTCCTGCTGACAGGCAGTGTCAGAATCTATCAGACCAATTTATGATTGGAGATAGTGTTCTGGTAGCTCCAGTCTATCAGCCTGACAAGGATAAGAGAATGCTTTATTTACCTGAGGGAAAGTGGATTGATTTCTGGTCAAAAGAAGTATATCAGGGAGGAGAATATTTAATAGTAGATGCGCCTCTGGAGAAAATGCCAATTTTTATTAAGGCAGGTAGTATTCTTCCCTTAAATGATAAGTTAAATTATATTGGAGAAAAAGAGATTGAATGTCTGGAGTTAAATGTTTTCTTAAATGAAGAAAATAATTTAGGTAGTTATGAACTTTATGATGATGATGGTCTTTCCTATAATTATGAAAATGGAGTTTATAACATTACTGAATTTAAATATCAATATACTGATAATCAGATAATGTTTAATATAGATAGGAAGAAAAAAAACTATCAGCAGGAATTTAAAGATTATAAGATGATTTTCAATAATTTAAATAAGGATCCTCTAAGTATCTATGTTGATGGTAATCAATTAAGTGAGTTTAATTACTCTGATAACAGACTGGAATTTAAAGTTCCAGTTGTTATAAATAAAATTACCATTGAATTAAGTTAAGTTTAACAAATTAAAAGGAGGAATTATTAATGAGAAAGTCAATTTTTACTGTTTCAATTTTAGTTTTAGCCTTATCACTTATCTTTTCAGTAAGTGCTGCTGCTCAGCAGAATCTCGATAAGAAAGAGCTTACAAAAGAAGTAACACTTAAGTTTTGGGAGACCCTTGATGTTACACTTGATGAAAGTTTGTTAGATTCACTAATCAAAAAATTTGAGAAGAAATATCCTAATATTACGGTGGAAAGGACTCATTCAGGTAGTGTTGAAGATTTAAGACAGAATACACAAACTGCTTATATGGGTGGACAGGGACCGGATGTTGTCTGGAGTCCTTTTGACCACGTTGGTCCATTTTCAATTATGGGAATTGCTCAACCATTAAATGAGCTGATGAGTCAGGAAATGAAGGATAAGTATATTGATGCAGCTCTTCCTGGTATGAGCTTACGTGGAGAAACTTATGGTGTACCTGTAACTATGGGTAATCACTTAATGTTAATGTACAATAAAAACATTGTAGATCAAGCTCCAGAAACATGGTCTGAATTAATTGAAGTAGCCAAAGCAAATACTATTGATGAAGATGGTGACGGCCTGGTTGATAAGTATGGTTTAGCATATAATTTAAATGAACCATTCTGGTGGGCTGCTTTTCACGGTGGCTTTGGTGGTTGGGTTTTTGATGAAGAATATAATCCAACATTAAATACTAAAGCAACTGTTGATTCTTTAGAATTTGTTCATTCACTTAAATTTGAGCATGAAATTGTTCCAAAAGAATCTGATTATGATCTGATGGACAGCTTATTTAAAGAAGGTAATGTTGCCTTTATAATTAATGGAGACTGGTCAATTGAAGGTTATAAAAATGCTAAAAATATTGATTTAGGAGTTGCTCCAATTCCTAAATTTGAAAAAACAGGTAAATATGGTCAGCCAATGACAAGTGGCTATGGTTTAATTATGTTAAGTGATCTTCCTAGACAAAAACAAATTGCAGTAATGAAATTTATTGACTTCATAACAAGTACTGCTGCCCAGGAGTTATTTGTGGAAAATAACTTTTTACCAAGTAACAAACAGGCTTATGGTCTTCCACAAATTCAAAACGATCCAATTATGAGAGGTTCTGCTAAACAGTTAAGACTTGGTAAACCAATGCCAATAGTACCTGAAATGAGAGGTATCTGGGATGCTGTAAGACCAGCTTTACAGAGTGTAATGAGTGATGATTTAACACCTGAAGCGGCTGCTGAACAGATGCAGCAGGAAGCTGAAGAAAATATTAAAAGTATGCAGTAATTCTAATAAAATTAAAAGAGGGTTTTAACCCTCTTTTAATTTTTAAATTTTTAGGAGGTAATTAAATGAGTCAACCTGATCAAAACTTGAGGTTTACATCAGCATTAGCAAGTTTTTCACTTAAAGACTTCTGGAGAGAACACAAATTTTCTTATATGATGCTGCTGCCGGCCTTTATAGTTGTATTATTTGTTGTTATTTATCCATTTTTTTATAATTTTAGATTAGCATTTTCAAATCTGAATATGTACAATATGAGGCAGTTTATTCAAAGTGATCAACTCACTTATATTGGGATTGATAATTTTATTCAAATAATAACCGAGAGTTCGTTCTGGATTATTTTATTAAGAACAGTTGCCTGGACAGTTATTAATGTTGTCGCCCATGTGAGTTTTGGAATATTTTATGCTATTATACTTGATCGAGATTTAATGTTTAAATCAATTTATAGAACTTTACTGGTTATTCCCTGGGCAATACCTCAGTATATTGTGGTTTTAGTCTGGAAAGGAATGTTTAATTTTCGTTATGGTGCTGTAAATTTACTTTTAAGAAAAATTGGTGTTCCAGGAATTGCCTGGTTGAGTCAGGCCAGTACAGGTTTTAGTGCAGCTTTAATAGTAAATATTTGGTTGGGAATTCCTTTTATGATGATGATTGCTCTGGGGGGGCTGCAGAGTATTGATCCTAATTTTTATGAGGCTGCAGAAATTGATGGAGCCAGCAGCTGGCAGCAGATTAAACATATAACCTTACCATTATTAAAACCAGTTATGTTACCTGCAGTTATACTGGGAGTTGTCTGGACATTTAATAATTTAAGAGTAATTTACTTATTAACTCAAAACACTCTTACAAATAAAATAGATATTTTAGTTACTCATGTTTACCGTTCCGCTTTTGAATTTTATCGTTATGGTTATGCGGCAGCATTTTCTTTAATTATTTTTGTAATTTTACTTGTTTGGGCAATTAGCTTTATTGATTATATTAATGCAGACTAAAAGGAGGTTCTTAAATGTCAGTAAAAAAAGATAGTAAATGGAAGAAGATTATTTTTCATATAATTTTATTAATTTCTGTAGTTATTGCTGTTTATCCAGCATTAAGAGTTTTTGGTACATCCTTAAGACCTGGTGACTCATTACATTCAACGAGTCTTGCCATTATTCCTGATAATGCAACTTTTGAGGCATATAGAACCTTAATTTTTGATAAGGGATTTTTAATCTGGTTGAGAAATTCACTTTTAGTTACTTTTTTTACTGTAATTATTGGTGTTTCACTTGCCTCAACAGCCGGTTATGTCTTTTCTCGCAAAAGATTTCCTGGACGAAAATCTGGCTTAACCTTTTTCTTATTAACTCAGATGTTCCCTGCAACAATGCTTTTACTGCCGATGTATATACTTTTAGCACAGTTTGGTTTAACCGAACAGACTATTGTAGTACCATTTTTAGGTATGGCTAAAGCCCATATAGGTTTGATTATTATGTATTCTTCAACTGCTTTACCCTTATGTGTCTGGCAGATGAAGGGTTATTATGATACAATTCCTGAAAGTCTTGAGGAGGCTGCACTGGTAGATGGTTTAAATCAATTTCAGGCTTTTTATATGATAATACTTCCTCTTGCCAAACCAGCTCTGGTAATTACAGCTTTATTTTCATTTATGACTGCCTGGAATGAATATATGGTGGCTCGAGTTGTAATGACAGACAACAGCCTTTATACGCTGCCAGTTGGTTTAACAAATCTAGCCAGTCAGTTTAATACTGCCTGGGCACAATTTGCCGCAGCTTCTGTATTAATTATGCTGCCAGTTATGGCAATTTTTCTCTTGCTTTCTCGTTTCTTAGTAGGAGGATTAACTCTGGGTGGAGTAAAAGGATAAATTTAAATTATTGTAAATACTTACATGGCTGCACTGCGAAAAGTCGATTTTTGGTATTATAGCAATTTGAGAAGCTTATCATGATAGGGGTTATATAAGTCGGAAATTCTTAATTAGGACTTTTCGCAGTACAACCTTACATTAATAAATAAAAATTAGACACATACCTGTACCTTTTATATAATGTAATTAGCTAGATAAAAATCAGGAGGTGCAGTTAAATTTGATTTATTCATCAATTCGACATGATTATAAAAATGAAATGCAGTCTGTAATTGATTTAAATACTTTAGAAATAACTTTAGAAGCTGCCCGAGATGATATATCTCGAGTAGTATTAATTTATGGTCCCCGGTATTCTGATAATAAAGATGCAAATAATAAAATTGAAATGAATTTAAAATATCGGAGTAAATACCATGATATTTTTTCTGTCAGGTTAAATTCAGATGACACCCGGTTAAGATACTTTTTTTATTTAGAAGATAATGAAGGAAACAGAGTCTGGTATAATGAAAAAGGATTTTTTGAAACCAGACCTGAAGGATATGATTCTGGTTACTTTCAAAAAGCTATTATCAACAAATCTGATGTAAAAAAATCTCCCGAATGGGCCAGAGATGCTGTTATCTATCAAATATTTCCCGATCGATTTTTTCGAGCAGATAATAATAATTATAAAAATAGAGAATGGAATCAGTTACCAAAAAAAAATTCAATTTATGGTGGAGATATCAGAGGTATAATTAAAAAATTGGATTATTTAAAGGAATTAGGAATTAATACTCTATATTTAACTCCAATTTTTAAATCTCCCAGTAATCATAAATATAATATCGATGATTACTATCAAATTGATCCTAACTTTGGTAGTGTTGAAGACGCAAAAGAATTATCAAAAGCAGCTAAAGAAAAAGGAATTAAATTAATTATTGATGCAGTATTTAATCATTCAGGCTCTAATTTTTTTGCATTTGAAGATTTATTAAGAAAGGGCGAAAAATCGAGATATATCAATTGGTATTTTCCAGAAAATTTTCCCATTTCAAAAGAAGATGTAAATTATTCAACATTTGCTAATGATATTCAGGATATGCCTCGCTTAAATTTAGATAATTCTGAAACTCAGGAATATTTTTTAGAGGTTGCTGAGTATTGGACAGCTGAACTTGACTTAGATGGCTGGAGATTGGATGTTGCAGATGAAGTATCCAGAGAGTTTTGGGAAAAATTTAGAAAAGGGGTCAGAAAAATTAATGATGATATTTTTATTATTGGAGAAGTTTGGTATAGAGCTTCAAACTGGCTAGAAGGTAATACTTTTGATTCAGTCATGAATTATGATTTGCAGCGTGATATTTATTCATTAATAATAGAAGAAAATATGGATGTCGATCAGTTTAGTTCTCAAATTCAGGAAAATTTTAGACATTATCACCCTGAGAAGCCTAATATTTTGGTGAATTTATTAGACAGTCATGATACAGCTAGATTTAATTGGAAATTAAGAAATTATAATAAAAAAATTATTGATCAAAAGATGAAGTTTGCTATATCTCTGCAGTTCTTATTACCAGGAATCCCTCTGGTATATTATGGTAGTGAAGTTGGATTAACAGGTGCTGATGATCCCGACTGCAGAAGAACTATGATCTGGGATCAAAACAGGCAAAATAGAGAACTTTTTAATTATTATAAAAAAATTATTTCCTATTATAATCAAAATAGAGATTTAAGAAAAGGAGACTATAAAGAACTTTTTGTTGATCCCTTAAACAAAGTCTTAATATTTTCAAGAAAAAATAAAAAAAGTAATGAAGATAGTACAGTGGTTATCATTAATATGTCTGATAAAAAACAAAAAATTAATGATAATAATATAATTGAGCTCTTAAAAAACAAAACTTTATCCTTTTCAATCACTAATTATAATAATAATTCTTTTAATAATAACTGTCTGAAAATAGATAAAAAGCAAATTTTAATTTATTCATAAATTTGCGTTATTACTTATAAAGCTGATATGATTAATTTGTCAAATCAAATTATAAGGATTGATAAAGATGCCTACTTTAAAAGATGTAGCAAAAAAAGCTGGAGTCGCACCTTCTACAGTTTCTAGAGTTATTAATAATAGTTCCCGCATTAGTGAGGAAACTAAAGAAAAAGTAAGAAAAATTATGGATGAGATTGGTTATCATCCCAATATTAATGCCAGGAATCTTGTTAAACAGAGATCACATAATCTGGGACTGGTAATTCCATATTCAACAGAAGAAGCCTTTGCTGATCCCTTTTACTCAGAAATTTTACGTGGAATTGGAGTTCTTGCCCATTCAAAAGGATTTAACTTACTTTTATTGACCAGTAATGGGGAAGAAGAGGAAAAAAAGACAGTTTTAAATGCAGTTAGAGGGAAACAGATTGATGGAGTTTTGCTTTTGAGAGCAAAAAAAGAGGATCAATTAATTGAGGAATTAACTAAACTTAATTTTCCTTTTGTAATTGTGGGAAGACCAGAAGAAAGGGATAAATACTACTGGGTTAATAATGATAATATTGCTGCAAGTGAGAAAGTTGTTGATTATCTGATCAAAAATGGTCACCGAAATATAGCAATGATTGTTGGTGACGAAAATTATATAATGAATCAAGATCGGCTGCAGGGATATAAAAATTCTTTTCAGAAAAATGATTTAAAAATTAATGAGAATTTAATTGTACAATTAGAAATGATAGATTATCAGAGTATTTATATGCTTTCTCAAAAAATGATTAAAGAGCATCCGGAAATAACTGCTTTTTACGGAATGAGTGATACAATGGCCTATACAATTATGCAGGCTGTGAATGATCTGCAGCTTAAAATACCTGAAGATATCTCGATAGTTGGTTTTAATAATAATCCTGTTTCAAAGTTGATTTCTCCACCTTTGACCACAGTGGATATTAATATTTATCTTCTGGGAAATAAGGCAACTGAATTATTGATTGGAGTTATAAATGGACAAATCGAAAAATATGAGCATACAATTGTCCCTGCAAATATTATTGAGAGAGACTCCTGTAGGAACTTAAATTAAAATAACTATTGTTTAAGCTTATAAATTCTGACAGACTTATTCTGTCGGTTTTTTTCTGTTAAATTCTTGACTTTATTAATTGTAATGATATAGTTAACTCTGGTTAATATATAAAATAAGCAGGGAGAAGTATAATTATGAGTCTACATTTAGAACAGGAAGAAAAACCTATAAAAACAAGTTTTTATTATGGCTGGGTAATCTTATTTATGTCAGCTTTAGCTTTCTTTTTTTCAGGTCCCGGACAAACATATTCTATTTCTATTTTTATTGATCATTACATAAAACAATTTGGCTGGAGTAGGTCTTTAATTTCCAGTCTTTATTCCGGAGGAACATTAATTTCTGGCCTTATTTTAACATTTATGGGGCAAAAAATTGATGAATATGGTCATCGTAAAATGATTGTAATTATTTCTTTATCTCTGGGAGCTGCAGCTCTCTGGATGAGTTTTGTTGCAAATCCAATAATGCTTTTAATTGGATTTTTCTTAATGAGATTTTTTGGGCAGGGATCAATGGGGCTCTGGCCGCAGACACTGGTTCCACACTGGTTTAAATCCAGAAGAGGACTGGCAATGAGCCTTCTGGGAATTGGTGGTGTTATTGGAGCAGCAGTTATTCCTCCTTTAAATAATTATTTGATTAATTTGTTCGGAATCAATAATGCCTGGCGTTTCTGGACACTGGCGTTATTTTTAATTATGACTCCAGCGGGATGGTATCTGGTTCGCAATCGACCTGAAAACATAGGTCTTAAAATTGATGGAATTACAGAAGAGGAAGAAGACAGTGTAAGCAATAAATATGCACCGCGAGTTCATATAAGTAATGATCCCTGGACTCTAAAAGAGGCTATGGGGACTAAAGAGTTCTGGTTCGTTATTTATCTGGTTATTATTCCTTCCATGATTAATACCGGTATTATCTTTCATATGGTTTCAATTATTGCTGAAAAAGGATATTCTGCTGGTTTTGCAGCCTATATTTTAAGTTTAACTTCTGTGATAAAATTTCCACTGACTTTTTTAGGCGGCTATATTTTGGATAGAGTTAAAGTCAGGCTTGTTAAAATGGTTAACTTTATATTGTTAATCTCAGCAATTTTATTAATTATCAAGGCAGATACGAAATCAGCCTTTATAATTTATGCCCTGGTACATGGTTCATTTATGGCTTTTGATGGAGTTAGTACTTCTGTTATGCTGCCAAATTATTTTGGTAAAAAACATTTAGGTAGTATTAGAGGCTTTTTCTCTACCGCAATGGTTATCGGTTCTGCTCTGGGTCCACTGCCTTTTGGTCTGGCTTATGATTATTTTAATGGGTATACAGAAATAATGCTAATTGTAACATTGTTACCCATACTGGCTCTTGCAGCTGCTTATTTAGCTAGACCTCCTGAATATAATAATTTAAAATCATAAACTTTAAATTTAATTTCTGATTTACTTTTTGTTCTTTAAAAATTTAATAATTAATAAGAAGTTATTTTTTTACTTTTAGCCCTCAATATAATATAATTAGATCAAGAAAATAGTATTTATTGGGGGTTATTTATATTCATTTTTTTATTATGTATTTTATATCTGCTTCTGCTGCTAATGGAGGGAGTAATAACTGGTTTTAGTTATTTTGTTATAACTAATAGGAAAGGGGAAAAATAATGGCAGATAATAATAATTTTATAGAAAAATATTTTAATATAAAAAATTCACTGCTATATTTTGGGTTTTTTCTTTTAATTTCTGCTGTAACCCTTTATTATATCAGAAGGGTATTTTTTCAGGGTGGTAATTTAAATACTATTTTTACTTTTCCAAATGAAATTTTAATTTTTCTTATAGTTTTGTTGTTTTCTTATTTTATTATAGATGGTCTAAGGCTATTTTTTGTTTTAAAGACATTAAATGCAGAAATTTCTTTCTGGAATGTTTATAAACTGGTATTTATTAATATTTTTATCTCAAATATAACTCCATTAGCCACTGGTGGTGGTTTTGCACAGGTATATTTTTTGCAAAAAAAGGGGGTTCCACTGGGTAAATCTTCTGCAGCCGTGTTAATTAGAACATTATTATCAGCAACTATGCTTTTTTTGAGTGTACCGCTGATAGTTTTTAGAAATCAGTCAATGCTTAACCTGCTGCCCGGTGACTATATATTTGTTTATTTAGCAATATTTGTAGGACTTTATATTTTAATATTTTATTTTTTAATTTTTAAAGTTAGATTGATTATGAAATTAATTTATAAGGTTTTTTATTTTTTAAAATCGAAACATCTAATGACCAGAAAAAGATTTAGAAAGATTATCAGATATATTTTTAAACATCTACAGCTTTTTTCTGAAGATCTGGCTTTTTTTATTCAGGGTCAAAAGATTTTTGTTTTCCTTTCATTTTTCTTTACAGTAATGTTTTTAATAGCAGAATTTTCTTTTTCATATCTGCTCCTTAATGGAATGGGTTATCAAATAGCTTTTTCTAGAGTTTTGACTTTACAGGTTCTTATTGTCTTTATTATGTATTTTGCCCCGACACCAGGAGCAGCTGGAATAGCAGAAGGTGGATATTCCCTCTTATTTGCCAGATTTGTAGATAACAGTGATTTATTTCCTCTATTGTTTTATTGGAGATTTTTTACTAAATATATAGGTATTTTTATTGGAGTATTTGTGTTTTTTTACTTAATCATTAGAGGGGGAGTAGAAGTTGAAGAACAAAAGTAAAATTTACTTATTTATTTTAATTATAATCATTTTAATTTTAATCAGCTATAAGATTTATGCTCCCTATACAATTCAGGATTTTAATGCGGTTAATGTTCGAAACATGGATATTATAAAAAATAGAATAGAAAATGAGGATTATTCTTTTGCAGTAGTGGGTAATATAGAGAACTCAATTGCCATTTTTGATAATAGAATTCTGGAAAAAATTAATCAAAGAAATGCTGATTTTATTGTCTCTACAGGAAATAATCTCCGGGATGGTGATGAAAGTAAATATCGAGTTTTTTATAGAACTTTAGAAAAATTAAATATACCTTTTTTAACTGCTGTAGGTACTCAAGAAATAAAAGATGATGGTAATGAAAATTTTTATAAATATTTTGGTCCGTTTTATTTTTCTTTTCAGATTGACGATTCTTATTTTATATTTTTAGATACAACAGGAAATACAAATTTAAACTGGCAAAAACAATGGCTGAAAAACGAGCTGAATCAGGCTCAGAAATATGATAAAAAATTTGTGATAATGAATAAGACTCCCATTAGAATAGATACTGAATATTTGATTGATGATGGCATTAAATATATTGGGTCAGAAGACTTAAGAATTTTTTATCAAAATATTTTTGCTGAATATAATGTGGACTCTGTGTTTTCTTCTAACATTGAAATTTATCATCATCAAACTATAAAAGGAGTAGATTATTTTATCAGTGGTGGTGCTGGAGGAGAATTAATTTTTGATAATAAGAAAAGTTTTTATCATTATCTGCTTGTAAATGTAAGTGAAGATGGAATAGATGTAGCGGTTGATCGTTTAGAAAATAATCCCAGTGTTTTTTCCAAATTAATGGTTAATGTTTGGGTAGCCCTGCAATCATTTTTTTATGCAAATTATATTAATATCTTATTAGTCTTATTTATTGGTTTAACTATTTTTTATGTTCTCCACAGAGAAATTAATAAGGAAGTTAATTATTACCGTGATTTTGCTTATGCAGAAAATAAATTTGAAGATCAAAAATTAAAAATTGCAATGTTTACAAATAATTATTTTCCTGTGATCGGTGGGGTACCTATTTCAATTAAAAGACTCTCAAAAGCTTTGAGAGAGAGAGGACATGAAGTTAAAATATTTGCACCTGAATATAAAGAAGAAACTGAAGATGAAAAAAATATTGTTCGCTGTAATTCTTTATATCATTATGAAGAAGCAGGTTTAGAATTTCCAGTTACTAATATTTATTCTCCTCAGATTAAAAAAGATTTTGAAGCTGAAAATTTTGATTTAGTTCACGCCCATCATCCATTTTGGTTGGGAAATAAAGGTCGTAAATTAGCAGAGAAATTTAACCTCCCTCTTGCTTTTACCTATCACACTCGTTTAGAAAAATATGCTCATTATGTTCCTGATATATTATTTATGAGAAAATTTTTTGCAAATCGACTTTCTCATTTTTTAATTAGAAATTTTTCTAATAAAACTGATGCTGTCTTTGCTCCAACAGAAACAACTAAAGAATATCTGCGAAATGTTGGAGTAAGCAGGTATATTAAAGTTATGCCGACCGGGATTGATTTTGATTATTATGAATGCAGTCAGGAAAAAATTGATAATTTAAGAAATAAATTGATTGGTGATTCTGAATATCTTTTGATTTCAGTCTCAAGATTATCTAAGGAAAAGAATTTATATTTTGTTCTGGATGGAATAAAAAGATTGAAAGAAAAGAGTGACCTAAATTTTAAATTGATAATTATCGGCAGTGGCTCAGAAAAAAAATCTATTGAGCAGTTTATTAAGGATAATGATTTAGAGAATCAGATTGAACTAATCGGAGCAGTTGATTTTAGGGAAATGGCAAAATATTATCTTGCGTCAGATTTATTTGTTTTTGCTTCTACAACTGAGACCCAGGGTATGGTTCTTTTAGAAGCTATGGCTGGTTATAATCCAGTAGTTGCTGTTAAGTCAAGTGGTATCGATGATGTAATAGAAAATGACTACAATGGATATAAAACTGAAGAAGATATAGAAAAATGGAGCAGCAGAATTGAAGAAATACTTAAAAACAGTGATAAATTTAAACAGTGCTCTCAAAATGCTCGTAAAATGGCTGAAAATTATTCTATTGAAGAGATGGGAGCAATAGCGGAAAAGCTTTATTATAAAATATTACAGCTTAAAAAGTACCAATAAATTACTCCTATTACACCTACCGTTTGCTTGTCGATTTATGATGGTTTTTATCGAAAAAAATCATTTATTAACTGGAGGAAAATAAGATGTCAATTGAATTTTTTAAAAAAAGAGAAATTTTTCATCTGCAGAATGAAGAGATAAGTTATGTAATTAAAATTTTGGGAAATGGCCAGTTAGGCCACCTTTACTGGGGTAAAAATATTAAAAATGCTGAAAGACTGAATCGGTATCCAATATCTCAGCACAGACCCTATGAGGCTTATGCTGTTAAAGATGATAATGGTTTTATCTTAGAAAATATAGCCCGGGAATATCCTTCTTTTGGACAGTCAGATTTTAGAGAGCCGGCCTATCAAATCGAGGCAGAAAATGGCTCAATTATCAGTGACTTAAAATACAGGGATTATAAGATTTACCGAGGTAAAAAAGATTTAAAGGGGCTGCCAGCTACTTATGTTGAAAAGGAGTCTGAAGCAGATAGCCTTGAGATAATTCTTTATGATGAAATTTTGGATTTGGAAGTGACTTTAAACTACACAATCTTTAGAGACTATCCAATAATTACTAGATCGGCTAATTTTGAAAATAAAGGCAAACAAAATATCAATCTTAAAAGAGCACTCTCAATGAGCGTTGATTTTGAGAATAGAGATTTTGAATTACTGCAGTTATCAGGTGCCTGGGGTAGAGAAAGAGATATTCTGCGGCGCTCTCTGGACCAGGGAATAACTAAGATTGACAGTAAAAGAGGGGGCAGCAGCCATCAGCAGAATCCATTTGCAGCTTTAGTAGAACCAGATACAGATGAATATAGTGGGGAAGTATTTGGGTTCAGTTTAATTTATTCTGCTAACTTTATTGCTCAGGCTGAAAAAAATCATTATGGAAAAACGAGAATGACCATGGGGATTAATCCTTTTAATTTTAGCTGGCTGCTGGAAAGTGATCAAAGTTTCCAGACTCCAGAGGTTGTGATGAATTATTCTGATCAGGGTTTAAATAAGATGTCTCAGAATTTTCATCAATTATATAGAAGTCGTCTGGTACAGGGCAGACATCGAGATCAGGAACGACCTGTTCTAATTAACAACTGGGAAGGTACTTATTTTGATTTTAATACAGATAAAATTTTAGAAATGGCAGAAGCTGCCGCAAAAGTTGATATTGAATTATTTGTACTTGATGACGGTTGGTTTGGAAAAAGAGATGATGATACTTCTTCCCTTGGTGACTGGTATGTAAATGAAGACAAACTGCCTGGTGGGCTGGAATATTTGGCCCAAGAAATCAATAAACTGGGAATGGATTTCGGACTCTGGTTTGAACCAGAAATGGTATCTCCAGATAGTAACTTATATCGCAAGCATCCAGAGTGGTCTATTCAGGTTGAAAATAGAGAATCTTCACTTTCCAGACAGCAGTTGATTTTAGATTTAAGCCGCAGAGATGTTCAGGATTATATAATTGAGAGAGTGTCTGCAATTTTAAATAAAGCAAATATATCCTATGTTAAATGGGATATGAACCGACCAATGACTGAATATGGCTCTTTGAAACTGGAAAATAAAAGACAGCGAGAATTAAACCACCGTTATATTTTAGGTCTCTATCGAGTATTAGAAGAAATTACATCCCGATTTCCTGATATATTATTTGAAAGCTGTGCCGGTGGAGGAGGCCGCTTTGATCCAGGAATGCTCTATTATATGCCTCAAACCTGGACCAGTGATGATACTGATGCAGTAGAAAGATTAAAAATTCAGTATGGGACTTCAATGGTTTATCCGGCATCCTCTATTGGAGCTCATGTCTCAGCAGTGCCCAATCATCAGGTTGAACGCAGTACCTCACTTAAGATGAGATATGATGTGGCCAGTTTTGCAAACATAGGCTATGAATTAGATATAACTGAGTTAAATCCGGATCAAATAAAAGCTGTAAAAAACCAGGTTAAAAATTATAAAGAAATAAGAAAACTTGTTCAATTTGGTGATTTTTATAGACTTCAGAGTCCATTTGAAAGTAATTTTACAGCCTGGTCTTATGTAGCTAAAGCTAAAGAAGAAGTGTTAGTTGGTTTTTATCAGATTCTTGCTTCTCCCAATCCCAGAGAACAAATGATTAAATTGAAGGGATTAGATACTGATTCTGATTATAAAGAGCTTAACTCAGGCAATATTTATGGTGGGGATGAACTAATGAATTATGGAATTAAAATTCCTTATCTTAAAGAAGATTTTTCTTCAAAAGTTTGGAGATTCCAAATGATTTAATTAATCTTCTCCTAAGAATTATTAAAAGTATAAGAAAAGACTTTTTTATCTTATATTTTTTAATCTTAAATTGCAATGATAAATTGAAAATTTAATTTAAAAAACAAAAAAATGGTGCCTGAAGTTTTAGACTTCTGGCACCATTTCTGCATTTATTTTGATATAAAATTTAAAGCTAAGTTATACAAGTTCTAATTCTAAATTACTTAGATCTTGCAGCTTCAATATTAACTTTAGTTCCTTTAATATAGTTATCCTTCATGATCTGTAATACTTCATGACCTTTTTCTCTGGGAACTTCAACAAAAGTAAAGTTATCATAAATATCAATTGCTCCAATTAAGCCGCCGGGCATTCCTGTTTCACCAGCAATGGCACCTACAATGTGGCGGGGAGAAACGCTATCTTTTTTACCAATATTGATAAATAATCTAACCATTCCTGGTTCAGCACCAGTATCACCAAAGCTCTGATCTGAATTTTCGGGTTTAGCTTCATTTTCTTTTCTATCAATTGATTTTTTCATTAAAGCAGCTGCAATTTCGATTGCAGAATACTGCTCATCAATTAAATCTTCAATTAACTCAATATATTTACCCAAATCAGCAGAATCTATATAAGCACTCAACTCATCACTAAACTGATCAAACTGAGCTGCTTCAATATCACTTTGAGAAGGAATTTCTGATCTTTTAATTTTTGACTTGGTATATTTCTGAATATCTCTTAATTTATAGATATCCTTGCCTACTACAAAACTGTGAGCTTCCCCACTTTTTCCTGCTCTACCTGTACGACCAATTCTGTGGACGTAATAGTCAGTATCCTGAGGTAAATCATAGTTAAATACTGCTTCAACATCTTCTACATCAATACCCCGGGCGGCAACATCTGTAGCAACCAGAACTTCTATAATTCCATTTCTAAATTTATTCATTACTCGATCACGCTGATTTTGATTTAAACCACCATGGATGGCATCAGATAAGTAACCGCGTGCCTGAAGTTTAATATTTAAATCATCTACCATTCTTCTGGTATTACAGAAAACGATAGCCAGTTCTGGACTGCTTAAATCAAGAATTCTAGTTAAGGCTTTAAGTTTATCGTTTCGTCTAATCTCATAATAATACTGATCAATAGAAGGTACAGTTAATTTTTCATGAGCAACTCTCAAAAACTCCGAGTTATTCTGATATTTTTTGCTCAATTTTTTTATTGACTGAGGGATAGTTGCAGAAAAGAAGAGAGTCTGTCTATCATCTGGAATGTCTCTTAATACAGTTTCTATATCATCAATAAAGCCCATATCTAACATAACATCAGCTTCATCAAGCACAAAATAATCTATATTGTCCAGTTTTAAAGTTTTACGACGAATATGATCCATTACTCTACCAGGAGTACCAATAACAATCTGAACTCCTTTATTTAAGGCTTTAATTTGTCTGCCAATTGACTGACCACCATAAATAGGGAGAGTATAAATCCTCTTTTTATATTTTGCCAGCCTTTTTAATTCTTCTGATACCTGAATGGCAAGTTCTCTTGTAGGACAGAGTATAATTGCCTGAGGATCTTTATTGTCAGCATCCATTTCTTCTAAAAGAGGGATACCAAAGGCTGCTGTTTTACCAGTACCTGTTTGAGCCTGTCCAACAATATCTTTACCATTAAGTATTGCCGGGATAGCATTAGTCTGGATCGGTGTAGTTTCCTCAAAACCCATTTCTTCAACTGCTTTTAAAATTTCATCTGATACATCTAATTCATTAAATTTAATCTTTTGCAAATTAACTTCCACTTCCTTTTTTATTATATTCTTATACTAAATCTACCAACCACACAATTTTCTTAACAAATAATACTGCATCAGGTTGATAAATCTATACTTATACGTAGACGCTAAAAAACCCTGACTACATTTATATAGTCAGGGCTTAGTTGCTATATTATCTATTAAGTTATAAAATATTAATTTTTTAGTCAGCTCTCTTAGTATATCTCAGGCAGAAGTTAAAGTCAAATGATTCAGTCTGTAATTAATTGGCTGCCCTTATAATTAAATAAATTAGAAATATAAAGATAATTTTTAATTTAACCGTTAGTTTGACAGACAGGACTTAGTTTGTTATTCTTTTATAGAAGTTAGCAAGTAGGTTGATTTTATCCTGGGTTATTATCAGCGAGGATGTTGTGCTGATAACAACTAATCATAATTTTGAATATATGGTTTAGAATTTGTTCGCAAAGAACATCTTCTAAACCTTTTTTTGTGTCAGATTAATTTTAACCAAAAATAAAATAGAGAGGTGAAAATATTGAAAATAAAAGCAAAAAATCTCTATAAGATTTTCAATGGTAATGGTCAGAAAGAAATTGAACTGCTCAAAGATGGTATGAGCAAAAATGATATTTTAGAAAAGACTGGGGCTACTGTTGGAATCAATAATGCCAGTTTTGAAGTTGAAGAAGGAGAAATATTTGTAATCATGGGGCTCTCCGGCAGTGGTAAATCAACACTATTACGCTGTATTAACAGATTGGTAGAACCGACTTCTGGATCAGTTGCGGTTGATGGGACAGATATTATGGATCTAAATAAAGAAGAGCTGAGGGAGTTTAGAAAAGAAAAGTTCGGAATGGTTTTTCAGCATTTTGCTCTTTTCCCATACAGAACTGTTTTAGAAAATGCTGAATTTGGTTTAGAAATTGAAGGTGTAGATAAGAAAACAAGAAAAGAAAAGGCGATGACTGCTCTTAATCAGGTTGGTCTGGAGGGTTATGAAGACCAAATGCCGGATCAGCTCAGTGGTGGAATGCAGCAGCGGGTTGGACTTGCCCGGGCACTGGCAGTTGATACTGATATACTGCTGATGGATGAGCCTTTTAGTGCTTTAGACCCGCTGATTAAAAAAGATATGCAGGATAAACTGCTGGAGCTATATGAACATATAGATAAAACAATTGTTTTTATTACTCATGATCTGGATGAAGCATTAAAACTTGGTGATAGAATTGCTATCATGAAAGATGGAGAAATTGTCCAGGTAGGAAATCACGAAGAGATTTTGACAAATGCTGAAAATGATTATGTGGCAGAATTTGTTCAGGATGTTAATCGTTCCCGTGTTTTAACAGCGGAAGATATTATGGATAAGCCAGAAGCTGTATTATATAAGCAGGATGGCCTGAGAACTGCTCTACACAAAATGCGTCATAATGAACTAAGTAGTATCTTTGTTCTGGGAGAGAATAGAAAATATAGAGGCATAGTTACAATTGAAGATGTGGTAGAATCAATTAATAAAAACAAAGAAAACCTTGATGAGATCATAAAGGATGTGCCTCTGGCAAAACCTGAAGAAAGTGTTAATGATCTATTTTCAAAAATTGCAGATATTGACACACCACTGCCAGTGTTAGATGAGAATAAGAAACTAAAAGGAGTTATTGTCAAAACACATGTAGTAGCCAACCTTGCTTCCGAAAAAATATAATAAATTTAGACTGATTTATAAAATTTGCAGTTAAATTAATGAATAATATTTCTGGAGGGATATAAATGAATAAGATAAAATTAATTTCAACTTTGCTCATCGTTCTTTTAGGATTTGGAATATTTGCTGCAGTACCACAGGCTGCAGCTCAGAATGATACAATTAACTTTGGTTATGTACAGTGGCCTGGTGTAACAGTAAAAACTCATGTTGCAGCAAAAGTTGCAGAGTATTTAGGTTATGAAACAAAGATGACAGCAGCTCCTGAAACAGTTAT
>JASMSZ010000004.1:0-42096 GCA_041694515.1 Halanaerobium sp. | reverse complement strand
GAAAAAATGACCCACTCTGAAAGACCATGGAGATTAACCAGAAAGAATTTAAAGCCGGAAGAAAAAAGTAATGAAATAATAAGAAAAAATCTTATAGAAGATTATTTTAAGGATGTTAATAATAAGTATCAGATGTTGAATGTGGAAGATATTAATGATTATAGTGAAGAATTATTTGTTAAAATAAAGTAGGATATAAGATGATTTTATATACGAAAAAAAGCTTTCACTGCTGGCAGTTTGAAGGCTTGAGCCAGTTAAATAAAGCACAAAATTAATAGGTCTTATTTGCTAATCACTAGCAAAATAATGTATACTATAAGTATCTGGAGAATACGAAGAAAGGCAGGTGAATCAGATGTCTGAAGCTAAAATTTTAGAGACACTTGTGAGCCGTTTTGACCAGCTGGATAAAAGGCTGGACAATAAATTTGATCAAATTGATAAACGTTTTGATCAGGTTGAAATTAAATTAGAAGAACATGATCAACGCTTTGATAAAGTTGAAAACAAATTAAAAGAGCATGATCAACGCTTTGATAAAGTTGAAAATAAATTGAAAGACCATGATCATCGCTTCGATAAGCTGGAAAATATCCTGGAAGAGCAGAATATTGAGCTGTATAATATAAAATCAATACTTAAAGATCACGATAATCGATTTGATGAAATGAGATATACTATTAAAAAGATTCATAATCAAACTGTTCGCCTGAGTATTGGCCAGAGTGAATTAGATATGAAAATTGATAAACTAAAAAATTCAAATAATAATAATAGAGAAAAAAATGAGAAAAATATCAATAGTATTTAATTATGTTAAATATCCCTGACTAAAATATAAACTATAATCTTAAGAGCAGTTCTCATTGTTTAATTGAGGGCTGCTTTCTTTATTATAAATAATTTTGAGAAAACTTTCACTAAAAAGCAGGAAAAAATTTACTGGCCGCGAAATAATTTTTAGAGTATAAAATTTTAGTTCTGATAAACGGAAGGGAGTTTTTAAATTGAACATTGAATTTCATTATTATATGACTTACCTGATAACTGTCAGAGCTGGTTTTAAGCCAGCAGAAGCAGAAATAATAGCTTATT
The DNA here is from genome assembly GCA_041694515.1 of Halanaerobium sp. Classification (GTDB taxonomy): domain Bacteria; phylum Bacillota; class Halanaerobiia; order Halanaerobiales; family Halanaerobiaceae; genus Halanaerobium. The sequence continues at coordinate 40,998 of JASMSZ010000004.1, read as the reverse complement.
CCAGCCAGTACATTGATGACAATGATTTAATCTATAATATCTCTCAAAATAATAATTTTAATTACAGAAATTACATTTCTCAGACTAAAAATATTACCAGACCAAAGAAAAATTTATTTCGTATTTATCCAGTCTTTCACTTTATTCCCGGTGATCCTCTGGCTGATTCGGCCCGCCGCCGGGATGGTAAACTTCATCTCTTAAATACAACTCCAGACAGCAAAAATGCGAGAAAAGTGCTCAAACTTGGACTTGAATCAAATAATTTATATAAAATAGGGCTGGCCATCCATTCTTTTGCTGACAGCTTTGCTCACCAGAATTTTGTTGGCTACTATGATGAGTTTAACCTGGTGGAAGGTCTCCAGCAGAAGTTGAGCTCTATCTTTGATCGATCAGTCTATAAGATTGGTCATGCAGCAGTTGGCCACCGTCCGGATATTCCTCATGCTATTTGGGAGGACCCCCGCCTTTGTAAATCTAATTCTAAAAGGGATAATAAAAAGATATTTTTAAGAGCAGCGGGCAGAATTTTTGAAGAGTTAAAAAAATATAATACTCCAGCAGAGGCAGCTGCAGACATTAAGGATGAAAAAGAAGAGTTGATTGCTGATCTAGCCGCGGTAATCAGTAAAAAATCAGAATGCCCTGAATTATTTAAGATTAATAGCCGTAAGCGGCGGCTTAATCGCTGTCGAAAATTAAGTTTTAAAAAAGAATATGGAGGCAAAAAACTTAAAGATTATGATCCTTCACTCTGGTTTAACAAAGCAGTCAAGATAAATACTAAGTTTTTAAAAATTGATAGAAGCTGCAGCTGGCAGCGGCTGGGGCTGGACTATTTTTCAAAACAGCTTGAATTTCTAAAAAGATGCTACAGCTGGAAGAGTGAAACCTATAAAAATACTCACTGGTTTAAGTTTCAGGAAGCAGTAAAAGAGATGCAGTCTCAGATTCTAGACCTGCTGGAACCGATTGTTTTTGAGAAATTAGAACTGGTAAACTGGTGATCAGTGTTCTTTTATTATAGGAAAGAAAAAATAATAAATTGACATTATTAGTTGCTGATGAGTTATAATATAAGTATCTGGAGAATACGAAGAATGGCAGGTGAATCAGATGTCTGAATCTAAAATTTTAGAGACACTTCGCCTGAGTATTGGCCAGAGTGAATTGGATATGAAAATTGATAAACTTAATAATTTGAATAATAACAGTGGAAAAAGCGAGAAAAATATCAATAGTATTTAATTTTGTTAAATATTGCTGATTAAAAATTAAACTAGAAATCGAGTAAGAGGTAATAAATTAATTATTTCCCTCCTACTCGATTATTTTTTATTATTTCATTTAAATACTGCGTCCTACTTCATATCCTTCCCAGATAGCATGCATAATATTTTGAGGTTCTCTGGCATCACCAATTAAATGTAAATTTGCATATTCTTTTTCGAGTTCATTATACAGACTTTTGTCTGGTTTTAATCCAGTTGCTGTTACAATGGTATCAGCATTAAGTTCTTCTTTAACTGCATTATCATCAATTAAAGTCACTGTATTTTCATTAACTTCAACAACTGTTTTTCCGGTGATTGTCTTAACATTTTCATAATTCATTAAGTCTTTAAGCATTTTTTCATTTGCATGAGGTACACTAATGCCAGATTTCATTAATTCGTCTAACTGTTCAATTATTGTAACCTCTTTACCATCTTTTGCAAGCCAGTAAGCAGTTTCACAGCCTACTAAACCGCCTCCAATTATAATTGTTTTATCTTCTGCTTTTTCTTCTCCAAGCAGCAGATTAGTAGCTGTTGTTGTATTTTCACAGCTATCAATCCCATTTATTTCTGGCTGGAAACAGCTTGAGCCAGTAGCTACAACAATTTCATCATATTTATCATCAATATTTTCTGTTTTAATTTCCTGATTCAGATTGACTTCTACTCCATTATTTTCTAGAGCATTTTGATACCAGTTAATTAATCTTTCTTCATCCTTTTTAAATTCCATTTCAGCTGTATCTATTACATGACCGCCTAGTTTAGAACGTTTTTCGAATAACTCTACATCATGCCCCTTAAGTGCTGCAGTGCGAGCTGCTTCCATACCTGCAACTCCACCACCGATAACCATAATATTCTTCTTTTCTCTTGCTTTTGGAATAGCATAGTTTTCTTCACGACCACAGGCAGGATTTACTGCACAGGAGAGAGGTTTACCTTCAAAGATTCTACCCAGACAGCCGTCATGACAGCCGATACAGGGTCTAATATTCTGATCATTATTTTCTTTAACTTTTTTCGCCCAGTGTGGATCTGAGAGCAGTGGTCTACCCAGACAGACCATATCTGCTGCCTCTCCTTTATCAATTGTCTCAAGAGCCAGATCTGGCAGCCCCATTCGACCGGCTATTATTAGCGGAATATCAACAACTTCTTTTAATTTTTTTGTTAATGGTAAATAACATCCGTGCTCCTGGTAAATTGGAGGATGGGCCCAGTACCATGCATCATAAGAACCACCATCAGCAGTTAAACCATCATATCCTGACTTTTCTAAAATCTGGGCTGCTTTTAATCCTTCTTCAAGGTCTCTACCTTTTTCTTCAAAGTCTTCTTCTGGGAGACCACCCTTGCCCCAGTCTTTAATATAATTTTTGATACTGTATCTTAGAGTAACGGGGAAATCTTCGCCCAGCTCATTTTTGATTCCTCTAACTATTTCATTCGGGAAGTTTAATCTTTCTTTTAAGTTTCCACCATATTTATCTGTTCTATTATTAAAAAGGTCAATTGCAAACTGGTCTAATAGATAACCTTCGTGAACTGCGTGAATTTCTACTCCGTCAAAACCTGCTTCTCTTGCAATTTCTGCTGCAGCAACTGTTTTAGAGATTAAAGTTTCTACTTCTTCAGTACTTAATTCCCTGCAGGTAACAGAAGGATCCCAGTAATTAGGAATAGCTGATGGAGCCACAGGTTTTTTCTTTAACATAGCAGGGGAGGCTACTCTTCCAAAGCCAACTGCCAGCTGTAAAAATACTTTCGAATCATGAGCATGAATTCTTTCGGTCATTTCACTTGCTGTTTCTACAAAGTGAACAGGATTAATTGATACATTAGGAAAAACTCCCGGCTCAAATTCTTCAATTTCATTTTCAACCTTGGTTACACTGGTGATTATTAAACCAGTTCCACCTTTGGCTCTTTCCACATAGTAATCTCTGGCTCTTTTTGTAAAGCAACCATCTTCTGTAACCAGACCACCAATTCCCATGGGAGCCATGGCAATTCGGTTTCTGATCTCGGTCTGATTAATTTTAATTGGTGAAAATAATTCTGCCTGAGTTCGCTTTTCTGCAGTCATATATTAACCTCCTTCAGTAGATTTATAATATTTGTGAAATATTACTCAATTATTTCATGTGAAGAATAACACAATATTTTTTTACTGTCAAATATATGTCTGAATTGTTTATTTTATTATTTTATTCAATTTCAAAAAAATTATTATTTATTTCAAAATTAACTGTCATCAGCTGAAATTATTGGTTAATTGAGAATTATGTTATCATAATGTTATAATAATATAAATCACTAATTATGTATTTCAAGGAGAGTAAAAAGATGAATTTAAGAAGTCTCAAAGTCTTTAAAACAGTTTGTGAAAGCAAAAGTATGACAGCGGCGGCTGAAAAACTATATATGTCTCAACCTGCTGTCAGCCAGACTATAACTAAATTAGAAAATGAAGTAGGAATAAAACTTTTTGAAAGAATAAAAAATAGACTGGAACTTACTTATGGTGGTACAGTCTTATATAAATACAGCAAAAAAATAATCCGCCTCACAGCTGAATCAGAAGATATGCTGCATCAGATAGCAAATCTCAAGGCAGGAAAGTTAAGAATTGGAGCAAGTATGACCATAGGCACCTATATTTTACCAGATATTATAAATAATTTTAAAAAAGAGCATCAAAAATTGAAAATGCCTTTATATATTAATAATACCGACCATATTGTTGATAATATTTTAAATAATGATCTAGATATAGCTTTTGTAGAAGGACCTTTTAAAGAAAAAGAAATAAATTCCGAAATATTTAGAAAAGATGAGTTAGTTGTTGTCTCAAGTCCTGATTATTTTTCAAAAAAAGCCAGTAATCTAAACTTAAGTGATATTGCCGGGGAAAACTTTATCCTAAGAGAAGAAGGGAGTGGAACCAGAGACTTAGCTATCAAAAAATTAGAGGAGTCTCAAATTGATTATAATATCAAACATGTATTAAATAATTTTGAGGCTATCAAAAAAGCTATTACAGCAGATTTTGGCTTATCTATTTTACCTAAAATTTCTGTCAGGGATGAAGTAAATAGAGGAGAACTTGTTGTTTTGAATATAGAAGAATTAAATATAATCAGGAATTTTAAGATAATTTATCATGATTCTAAATATCATTCTCCATTTTTTAGTCGTTTCAAAGATTATTTAAAAAGAATCTAGTTTTTTGCTTTAAGTATAAGTAATTACTTATGATATTAATTAAATATTATTATTTTACATTATACCTGCTCATTAGTACAATAAAAATGAGCTTAATTTTTTGAGAAGTAATGATAAAATATTCACAAAAAAGAAAGGAGGTTATAATGGATTTTCTTCAAATCGGATTAAATCACAGAACAGCTCCCTTAGAAGTTAGAGAAAAAGTTTATTTAGATAAGAAAAAGAAAGAAAAAATAGCGGCAATATTAAATAAGAAAGATTATATAGAAGAATTCTTTTTCCTATCGACCTGTAATCGCACGGAATTTTATGTTTTAGCAGATGAGCAGAAAAAGGCTGAAGAAATTATTATATCTATCATAAAAGATATGACAGGCTTAAAAAAATCTAAATTGTTACCCTATCTCTATTTTAATTATGAGATGGCTGTAATAAAACATTTTTATAGAGTTGGGGCCGGTCTTGATTCGCTGATCATCGGAGAATCACAAATAATCAATCAGATAAAGGATGAATATGATTTTGCTAAAAAAATGAATATTACAGGCTGTTATTTTAATCAACTATTTACTGAAGGAATTAGAGTTTCCAAAAAAGTCAGATCTGAAACCTCCATTAATCAGGGAGCGGCTTCTGTTAGTTATGCAGCTGTTGAACTGGCCAGGGAAGTATTTGGCTCACTTTCTGGTGAAAAAGTAATGATCTTAGGAGCCGGAGAAACAAGTGAATTAGTTTTAAAAAATTTGGTCAGTTATGGTGTTCAGGGAATTTTAGTAGCCAACAGAACTTACAGTAATGGTAAAAAACTGGCCAATAAATATGGTGGCAGAGTTATTAACTGGGAAAATGTAGCCGACTATATCAATAAAGTGGATATTATTATTGCTTCTACAGCAGCTCCTCATCTTGTATTAAATAAAGAAAGTGACAGGAAGATACTTAAAAGTAAAAAAGGTCCTCTATTTATGATTGATATTGCAGTGCCCAGAGATATTAATCCTGATTTTAAAGATATTTCTGGAATCCACCTTTATAATATTGATGATTTAAAAGAAATTGTTAATAAAAATATTGAGCTGAGAAAAAAAGAAACAGATAAAGCGGAAAAGATAATTAATAATCAGCTGGATAAATATAAAAGCTGGCTTAAAGAAAGAAGATGTGTGCCAATAATTAAAAATATGCGCAGCAGAGCAAAAAAAATTGAGAAAAAAGAAGTTGCCAGAGCCAGACATCGTTTAGAAAAGTCTGATGATACAGCTTCCGAGGTGGTAGAAGATCTGGCTCACAGATTAGTAAACAAACTTTTACACCAACCAACAGTTTCTATCAAAGAAATGGCAAAAAAGCAGGTTGAAGAAGAGGATATAGAGTTAGTTAAAAAAGTTTTACTTAAAAGTGGTTAATAAATTTAGGAGGGATGATATGAGTTTTCAGTTAAATTACGAGCGGATGGATCAAATCTTAAGTGAACTAAAAAAGAAGTATAAAGTATATGCCCCTGTTCGTTTTGAAGGACAGGGAAGATATTCTGCTACTGATGTAATTCGTTATGAACAGATTGAGTCTGTGTCTGAGATAGTTTCCGATCAAAAGTCAGATTTTTCGCCAAAGGAAGTAATACACCCTATTACTCAGACCCTATTTTATTTTACAGAACATCAATTTAGAGAAAGTGAAGTTGATAATAAAGAACTTTTAATTTTTGCCCGTCCCTGTGATATTCACGGGTTTAAAAGGATGGATAACATCTTTTTAGAAAATGGTGATTTTGAAGATAAGTATTATAAAAGAATGAGAGATAAGGTTAACTTTGCTTTAATGGAATGTCAGGAAGGTGGATGGGACAGCTGTTTTTGTGTCTCAATGGGAACAAATAAGGCTGAAGACTATAGTCTGGCCTTTAGATTTAATGAAAATAATCTAAAAATTGAAGTTAAGGACAGTGATTTTCAAAACTACTTTAAAAACGAAAAAAGAATAGATTTTAAGCCGGATTTTGTTCAAGAAAACAGTACCAGAGTAAATATACCGGAAATTGATAGTGAAGAAATTTTAGAAAAAGTATATGATTTAGATATGTGGGAAGAGTACAATGATCGCTGTGAGAGCTGTGGTGCCTGTACTGCCTCCTGTGTTACCTGCAGCTGTTTTACAGCCAGAGACGTTACCTATACCGAAAACGGTAAAGCCGGAGAAAGAAGAAGAAACTGGGCCAGCTGTTTACATGATGATTTTACAGAAATGGCCGGGGGCCACAGTTTTCGAAATACTCCTGCAGAAAGAATGAGATTTAGAACCCTACATAAAATTTTTGATTACAAAGAAAGATTTGGCGATAATCACATGTGTGTTGGCTGTGGTCGCTGTACAGATGCCTGTAATGAATTGATATCTTTTTCATCTACGATAAATAAACTGAGTCAAGCCGTGCAAACTCTGAAAGCTTAAGGGAGGCTAAATATGTGTAAAAATAATATAGATAATGAACTAAGACCTGAACCATATGAAATTTTAGATATAAATCCCCAGACAGAAAAAGAATATGTTTTCAAAGTAAAGTGTAATAAGGATGCCAGACCAGGACAGTTTTTTCAAATTTCACTACCTAAAATCGGAGAAGCCCCTATTTCAGTCAGTGGAATAGGAGATGACTACTTAGAATTTACAATCAGAAAAGTAGGAAAACTAACAAATGAAACCTTTGATTTAGAAGCAGGTGATGACCTATTTTTAAGAGGTCCCTATGGTACTCACTTTCCTCTGGAAAAATTTGAGGGAAATGATGTAGTTGTAGTAGCCGGAGGTACCGGAGTCTGTGCTGTAAACAGTCTTTTAGAACATTTATATGATAATTTTGCTGATATGGGAGAGGTATATTTTTTAACCGGATTTAGAAATCAGGAATCTATTTTATATGAAGATGCTCTAAGAAAATATGAAAACAGATTTACTGATACAGTCTACACCCTTGATAATGAAAAAATTGAAGGTTTTAAAACTGGTTTTGTAACAGAATGTATTGATCAGGTTCCCTTTGATAGTTTAGAAGATTATCATGTAGTAATTGTAGGACCACCTCCAATGATGGATGCGGCTTTTAATAATTGTGCTGCTCAGAATGTTAAGGAAGAAAACATCTGGGTTTCTCTTGAAAGAAAAATGTCCTGTGGTATTGGAAAATGCGGACACTGTAAAATTGGTGATAAATATGTCTGTGTAGATGGACCGGTTTTTAATTATTCAGAAGTCAAAAATCTAATAGATTAGGAGGTAATTTAGATGACTAAAAGTAAAGATATTGATATTAATGTAGGTGAGTTAACCTCTAACTGTTTTCGCCAGTCAAAAGTAGATGGTGAATGTATGTTACAGATGAGGGTTCCTGGGGCTGTAGTAGATGCAGATAATTTAGAATATGTTCGTCATATTGCCAAAGAATGGGGAAATGGAGATTTTCATATAGGTACCAGGCAGACATTTTCAATTCCCGGTATCAGCTATGATGATATAGATGAAGTAAACAGCTATCTAAAAGAATATATCCAGGATGTGGAAGTTGATACCTGTGGAGTTGACATGGAAGTTGATGAAAGTGGCTTTCCAAACCTGGGTGCCAGAAATATAATGGGCTGTATTGGTAATAATCACTGTATAAAGGGAAATGTTGACACAACTGAACTGGCAAGAAAATTAGAAAAAAGAATTTTTCCCAGTCCCTATCATATAAAAATTGGTGTTTCCGGCTGTCCTAATGACTGTGCAAAAGGTCATTTTAATGATTTTGGTATTATTGGCCTGGTAGATCCAGAATACCAGTATGAACGCTGTATTGGCTGTGAAAAGTGTGTTGAAGCCTGTGAAAGTCATGCCACCGGGGTTCTTGAAATAAATGAAGATGGAAAAATTGAAAAGGATAAATGCTGCTGTGTTGGCTGTGGTGAATGTGTAGTTGCCTGTCCAACTGGAGCCTGGCAGCGCAACCCTACTGATTACTATCGAGTAACTATTGGTGGTAGAGCAGGTAAACAGTATCCCCGTTTAGGGAAAATGTTTTTAAACTGGGTTACCGAAGATGTTGTGCTCGGAATTATTGATAACTGGGAAGAATTTTCTGCAGAAGTATTAAATTATAGACCTGTTTATCTACACGGTGGACATCTAATTGATATGGCCGGCTATTATAACTTTAAGGAAAAGATATTAGAAGGGGTAGAACTTAACCCTAAAGCTGAGGTAGCAGAACATATTTACTGGGATGAAACAGAATACAGAGCCAATATTCATGTACAGCCCTGTGAAATAGAATAAAAGTTAGAGTAAGGTGGGAGTAATTAGTTCCCACCTTTTAATTATGTTAATTATGTTGATTTTTTTATTAAAAATGTGAAATAATGATAGTTATTAAGAGGTGATAAAAATGAAAGAATGGCTGCCGGTTTTTTTAGGACTACTTATACTTATGATTATATTAAGTGGGGTTCAAATCCCCTGGTAAATTAATAATATTATATTTTCAAAATAAGAAAGGAGAAAAGAGAATGAGAGAAAAAATAAAATTAATTCCCGGTATAATATTTTTATTTATTATTGGATTGATTTCAAAATATGCAGGTAATTTTATACCTTATATAAGTTATTTAATTATTGCTATAGCCTTAGGTATTATTAGTGCAAATCTATTTACCCTTCCAGAATTAATAGAAAATGGAATTGTTAAAACTCATAAACTGTGGCTTAAAACAGGTATTGTAATTTTAGGTGCTAGAGTAATATTAAAAGATTTAATGGAAGTGGGACCAACCCTTTTGCTGATGATTATTGCTTTTATTTTAATTTCAATGATAATTGTAGAATTTCTGGCTTCAAAGTTTTCTTTAGATAAGAAACTGGGGAGTTGTCTTGCTTCTGGAACATCAGTCTGTGGAGTATCTGCTGTTATTGCAACTGGAGGGGCTATCCAGGCTAAGAAAAACCATATTGCCTATGGTATAGCCACAGTTTTACTTTTTGATGTTATAACTGTATTTTCTTATCCAATTATTGGACAGATTTTTTCTATTCCCCCTGAAGTATTTGGACCCTGGGCAGGAATAAGTATGTTTAGTACTGGAACTACTGTGGCTGCTGGTTTTGCTCATTCTGCGGAAGCGGGTCAAATAGCAACTATGGCAAAGATGGGAAGAAATGTTTTTATAGGAATCTGGGCTTTAATATACAGCCTTTATTATGTTAAAAAGGGTTTAAACAAAAATATGGTCAAAAATAAAGGTAAGTATCTATGGGAAAAATTTCCGAAAATAATAATTGGTTTTGTTATTATGTTAATAATAGCAAATTTAGGATTTTTAAGTTCCGGCCAAATTGATTCAATGAAAAATGCCTATAACTGGTTATTTATGATGGCATTTGTTGGTTTAGGTTACACTATTAACTTTGAAAAATTAAAACATACTGGCTTTAAGCCCTTTATTACGGTCTTAATTAGTTTTATTATTATCAGTGTGCTCTGTTTGATCAGTTCGTACCTATTATTTGCTTAATGTATAAATAAAATTCTGTTTTGTTATTTTTCTAACAAAACAGAGGCAGTTCCAGCTGCTTTTGGGACTGCTTTTTTCTTTTCAGAATCAATTTATAAATCAATAAAAGCAATAACTAAAATCTTTTGCCGCAATTACTTGCAATAAAAGCAGTTTATTAACTATTGCTTTTCTACAGCTATAAATAATATAATATATTTAGAAAGGAAATAAAGTTGATAAAAATAAATAGTTTAAAGGGGGAGGGAGTTTATGATCCTGGATCTTTTAAAAAAAGATACTATTAATGTTAAAGTAAAAGCTAAAGACTGGAAAGAGGTGGTAGAAAAAGCAGGAGAGTTATTACTGGCAGATCAGAGCATAAAAGAGGAATATATAGAAGCAATGAAGCAGTCGATAATTGATAATGGCCCTTATGTGGTAATTGGAAAAGGCATTGCTCTTTTACACGCTCGACCCGAAGATGGAGTTAATAACAACTGCTTGAGTTTAATAACCTTGAAAAACCCAGTAGAATTTGGCAATGAAAATAATGATCCGGTAAAAATTGCTTTTGCTTTTGGAACAGTGGATAATGAGAAACATGTAAAAACGATTTCCGAACTATCTGAAGTACTCATGGACGAATCAGCCGTAGAAAAAATTGCAGCAAAAGAGAGTTCAGAAGAAATTATAGATTATATAAAAGAAACACTGCAGGATTAGTTTATTGAATCCAAATAGATTTATTAAAATCTAAATAGTAAAAATATTATGACACCAAAAATAAGAGGGGGAAAAATAAATGAGAGTATTAGCTGTTTGTGGAATGGGGTTGGGAAGCAGTCTTGTTTTGAAGATGAATATCGAAAAGATAATGGAGCAGGAAGGAATTAAAGGTTCGGTTGAAGTTAAAGATTTATCTTCTATTCAGGGAGAACAGGCTGATTATATTTTTGCCAGTGAAGAAATTGGAAAAAAAATTGAGCACCCGGCAGAAGTAATTAGCGTAAAAAATATGACCGATAAAAATGAAATAAAAGAAAAAGTTCTAGAAGCATATAAAAAACTATAAGGAGGTAATATTTTATGGCTTTAGTCAATTTTATAGTCTATGAGATTTTAAATGAGCCGGCTGTTTTAGTTGGTCTTATGGCACTTATTGGGCTTACAGCAATGAAAAAACCTTTTTCTAAGATTATGTCCGGCACTTTAAAAAGTATTTTAGGATTTGTAATCCTGGGAGCAGGTGCTGATGTTTTAGTCAGCAGTTTAAATAACCTGGGTCCAATGATTCAGGAAACTTTTAATATTCAGGGAGTAATTCCTACCAATGAGGCAATAGTAGCCTTAGCTCAGCAGACTTTTGGCCGCGAAACAGCATTAATTATGGGCTTTGGTTTTATAGCTAATCTGGTATATGCAAGAATAACACCATTTAAATTTGTTTTCTTAACAGGGCATCATATATTCTTTATGGCAGCTTTATTATCCGCAGTTTTAGGTACAGCTGGTTTAACCGGAATTCCTTTAATTGTAGTTGGTGCTTTAATTCTTGGCTTTGTAATGGTTCTTTTCCCAGCTCTTGGTCATCCATTTATGAAAAAAATTACAGGCAGCGGTGATGTGGCCATTGGGCACTTTGGAACCACAGGCTATGTAGCTGCTGGTCTGGTTGGTAAATTAGTCGGTGATCCTGAAGACAGCACTGAAGATATTGATTTTCCTGATTCCTTAGACTTCTTAAAAGAATCAGTACTTTCTACAATGCTGACTATGATTATAGTCTTTTTTATAGTATCTCTACTTGCTGCTGATGAAGTCTATGCAGAATATTCCGGCGGCAAGAGTATCTTTATGTTTTCTCTGATGCAGGGTATTACCTTTGCTGCAGGAGTTAATATCATACTCACTGGTGTAAGAATGATCATTGGGGAAATTGTACCTGCTTTTCAGGGTATTGCAGAAAAAATTGTACCGGATGCAAAACCAGCTCTTGACTGCCCGGTAACCTTTACCTATGCCCCTAACGCAGTTATAATTGGATTTCTATCAAGTTTCTTAGGTGGTTTAATTAGCATGTTCCTGCTCGGTCCTATCGGCCTTGCCTTAATTATTCCCGGAATGGTACCTCACTTCTTTACCGGAGCTACAGCCGGAGTATTTGGTAATGCTACCGGAGGTAAAAAAGGAGCAATATTGGGTGGTTTTGTAAATGGAGTTTTAATTTCTTTCTTACCTGCACTGCTCTTGCCGGTGTTAGGTTCACTTGGCTTTGCCAATACAACCTTTGGTGATGCTGACTTTGGAGTAGTAGGAATAATAATCGGCTATATTGCAAAGCTGTTTGCTTAATATGAAAAAGAGTAAAAGATTATTCGAATTATATAAATATTTAGTTGAACAGAAAGAGCCTGTTTCCATACAGGTTCTTTCTCAACTTTTAGATGTCAGCCGGAGAACTATTCGTTATGATCTGGACGAAATTGAAGATTTAATAGCCAATTATGAGCTAAACTTAGTTAGAAAACCCAATTATGGTATTTCTTTAGAAGGAAAAAAGGAAGTACAATCTCAGGTTTTTGCAGAATTTGATCATTTTTACAGCAGCCGTCATTTTCGTTCGGCGAGAATGAGAAAATATCTAATTTTATATAAACTTTTTCAGAAAAGAGAACCAATCTTAATTTTTGAACTTGCAGATCTTTTAGATGTCAGTTCCGCAACAGTAAGTAAAGATCTGGATCAGGTAGAAAAATGGCTGGAAAATAAAAATCTAACCCTAATTAGAAAAAGAAATTACGGAGTGGAAATAAAGGGAGAAGAAATAGATATCAGGCATGCCATGAAGACTCTGATCAATGAGAGTTATGAAACCGATAGTATGATAGAGCTATTAAATGAAAGTAATAAAAATATTAATTTTAAAAATAAAGCAGGACAGGGTTACAGTCGAGAATTACAAAATCTATTGGGAGAACTGGACCTTACTGAGATAGAAGAAATAGTTAAAAAAGCAGAGGATAAATTAGAGATAAAATTTTCAGATAGTGCTTTTAGCGGTTTGACTGTTCATATTGCTTTTGCGGTTTCCAGACTTCTCTCAGAACAGGATATTAAAATTGATCCTAAAAGATTAAAGATTCTAAAAAAGAAAGAGGAATATAAAACAGCAGCAGAGATAACTAAACTTTTAGAAAATAAATTTGAGGTAAAAATACCCGAAGATGAAATAGCTTTCATTACCATTCACCTTCTGGGGGCACAGATGCGTAAGGGAAAAGCAACTGCCGAAATAGAAGAAAATGACCTGGATTATATAGTTGATGAGATGATTAGGGTTGTAGAAAAATATTTTTCAGTTGATTTGACTGATGACCATAAGCTTCGCTCTGGGCTTTTAATTCATCTGCAGGCAATAGTGAACAGAATAATTTTTGACCTTCCAATAAAAAATCCTCTTTTAGAAGATATAAAAGAGAAATATGGAGAATCCTTTAAAGCAGCTAAATTAGCAGCCAGAATTATTCAGAGTGAATATTATGTAGAAATTAGTGAAGATGAAATTGGTTATCTCAGTATTCATTTTGGAGCAGCTTTAGAAAGAATAAATTATCAGCAGAAACAAAAAGCCAGAGTAGCGGTTGTCTGTTCCAGTGGAGTGGGAACTACTAATTTACTGGAAGTCAGATTAAAAAATGAATTTAAAGCAGTTGAAATAGTCAAAACTCTCTCCAGTTTAGAAATAGAGGATAATGATATTTTAGATGATATAGATTTTATTATTTCAACAATTCCTCTCAATCTGGAAAGGATAGACGTACTGGAAGTTAACCCCTTTTTAACTGAAGAAGATATTGAAAAAATTAAAACTCATCTGCAGAAAAATGAAATTGAATATGGGATTTTTTCAGAAAATGAAACGGAAGCAAAGTTGCCCGCTTTTAATACTGATAAATTTAGCTTAAATAAGCAAGAGCTAAGTGCTGAAGAAATAATAAAAATTTTAAAACCTTATTTAAAAGACGAAAAAACTGCTGAAGCTCTAAATGAATTAAAAATGGAAATTAATGACTCCGATCCTCAAAAAAGTGAAAAAACCAAATATAAATTACTTGATTTATTATCAGCAGATCAGATTAATATAATTGATAAATCCTTAAGCTGGCAGGGGGGTATTGAGGCTGCTGCTAAAATCCTTGAGACTAAAAACTATATAGAATCTAGGTATACCAAAAAAATGATAGATATTATAAAAGATAAGGGGCCATATATAGCAATTGCTCCTCATATTTGTCTTGCCCATGCCGGTGTAGAAGATGGAGTTAATAAGGCAGCAATCAGTTTTGGTATAATAAAAGAGGGATTTAAATTAGGACATCAATTTGATCCTATTAGATTTGTTTTTGTACTGGCACCGGAGGATAAAAATTCGCACATGCCAGCTTTAACAGATATTATTGATTTTGCTAATAATGAAAGTTTAATGGAAAGAGTTCTAAAAGCAGATAACAAAGAAAAAATATATAAACTGCTGGAAAATAATTTTTCTAGACAATATTGATGATTTAACAGACCATTTAAGTTAGAAAGGAGAATTATAATGAGTGATGAACTTCAAAAAATAGCAAATGCAGTGCGGGTTTTATCTGCAGATGCAGTTGAACATGCGGGTTCAGGTCATGCAGGTATGCCGCTTGGCTGTGCAGAAATAGGAGCCTATTTATTTGCTGAAGAAATGAATTACAATCCGGATCAGCCGGAGTGGTTTAATAGAGATCGACTGGTATTATCAGCAGGTCACGGCTCAATCTGGCTTTATTCTCTACTTCATCTTTCCGGCTATAATTTAAATCTTGAAGATCTCAAAGAATATAGAAAATTTGCTTCTAAAACTCCTGGGCATCCAGAATATGGCAAAACCGAAGGGGTTGAAATGACAACTGGACCCTTAGGCCAGGGCATTGCCCATGCAGTCGGGATGGCTGCAGCCGAGAAAATATTGGCTGAAAAATATAACAAAAAAGAGTATAATTTAATAGACCACTACACTTATGTTGTCGCCGGAGATGGAGATTTAATGGAAGGAGTTAGTTATGAGTCGGCTTCTCTGGCCGGAAGTCTGGGATTGGAAAAGTTGATAGTTATTTATGATCACAATCAGGTATCTATTGACGGACCAACTTCTATTACTTTTTTAGATAATATTGAAAAAAGGTTTGAGTCAGCTAACTGGCAGGTGATTTCTTCTGTCGATGGGAATGAATTTTTAGATTTAAAATATGCTTTTAAAAAGGCAAAGGAAAATAAAGATAAGCCAAGTATTATAATTGCTGACACAGAGATTGCTAAAGGAATTGCAGCAAAAGAAGGAAAAAGTTCTGCTCATGCCTCTCCCATGGGAAGAAAAGAAATTGATAAAATGAAAAAACAATTTGATTTTCCCTTAGAAGAATTTAAAGTTCCGACAGAAATTTATAATTATTTTAGAGAATATAAAGATAAGCTGAAGCAGAATTATGACAGCTGGAAGCAACTAGAAAAAGAATATCAGCAGAAATACAGCAGTAATTATAATGAAATTCAGCAGGGAATAAATCTGGATACTGAGTTAAATTTTGATGCTTCAAAAATAGATTTTACTGAAAAACAACCTCTGCGAAATTATTCCGGTGATTATTATCGCTATCTGGGAAAAAAACTTCCTTATTTGGTAGGAGGAACTGCTGATTTATCTGCTTCGACCAGAATAAATCTTGATCAATATTCGGATATTCAAAAAGATAATCTGAAAGGAAGAAATATTAAATTTGGAGTCAGAGAACATGCAATGGCTGCCGCAGCAGGGGGGATTATGCTTCACAAAGGACTGAGACCTGTTACCGCTACTTATCTAACATTTTCCGATTATATGAAACCGGCAATTAGAATGGCGGCTCTAATGGAGCTCCCCCTTATTTATGTATTTACCCATGATTCAATTTATGTTGGGGAAGATGGTCCGACTCATCAGCCGGTAGAACAGCTTGAGGCACTCCGAATGGTTCCTGGGCTTAGAGTTATTAGACCTGCTAATGGAAGAGAGGTTAAACTGGCCTGGCAGGCTGCAATAAAAGAAAGAGAAAAACCGAGCGCACTTGTTATGGCAAGACAGGAAGCAGAGAGTTATGATAAAAAGATAAAAGAAGAGGAATTTAACAGAGGAGCTTTTATAGTTTCTGAAGAAAAAGGTGCGGAAATAGCATTAATTGCTTCTGGAACTGAGGTGGAAACAGCTCTAAAGGTAAAAGAATTATTAAAAAATGAGTATAAAATTCGAGTTATTTCTGCCCCTGAAAAAGAAAAATTATACTATGATAAAAAATATAGGGATCAGCTCTTTAGAGGAGTTAAATTTAAAGCTGCAGTTGAAGCTGGAGTTCCTTCTGCCTGGTATAGAATACTTAAAGGTAATTGTATGGTTTTTGGAGTTGAAGACTTTGGTTACAGTGCTGATGGAGATAAAATTGCTGCAGAATTTGGTTTAACTCCGAAAAAAATAGCAGAAAAAATAAAAGAAGAATTAAATTTAATTTCTTTTTAATTCGTGCACCTTCCGTTTACGGAACCAATTTTTTCCAAAAGTATCTTAATTATTTTAGAGAGGAAGATACAAATGCAGATTGTAAGAGAAATTAAAAAC
The DNA here is from genome assembly GCA_041694515.1 of Halanaerobium sp. Lineage (GTDB taxonomy): Bacteria > Bacillota > Halanaerobiia > Halanaerobiales > Halanaerobiaceae > Halanaerobium. The sequence goes on along the minus strand of JASMSZ010000004.1, from coordinate 24,283 downwards.
AACTGGAAATATCTTTTATTAAGCATCATAATTGCTTTCTTTTATATAACATTATTTAACTATCAGGCAAAAGCGGCTGATCTAAATGTTAAACTCTCCTATCGAGAGAGAATAGCCTTAAGCTCTGAATCTGAGGCTGAGTTAATGCTGGTTGATCCCACAGCTTCTCAGGAGCACTTTGTAATCAGTGATTTAAAAAAAGATTTAAGCAGTGGAGTTCCGATTGAATTCAGACTTCAACCTGAAAGCGAAAAGATAAAAGAAGAAAAAAATTATCAACTTCTTTCTCTGATCAAAGATGGCAGAGAGATGATCTGGACTTACTCTCAAAAAATAAGCGGGGCTGAATTACTGACTAAAAAGGAGATAAATATTACGGTCAGCCGCAGACCAGCCCGCTTCCTTTCCTTTTACGGAGAAAAGGATTTAAAGATTAAATTTTTGGAGGGGATGGCCCAGCTAATACTAGAGGATAAAGAATACATACTTCCCCAGAAGCGGACAGCCTCCGGTGCAAAATTTGTAAATTCTAAAATAAGTGTCTGGAACAAAGGCCGCAAACTTTATTTGGAGCAGAATAATAAAAGCTATAAATTATCACTGCCGGGTATAAATAATCTAAATCAAAAAAATACTGAATTAACTGCCAGAGGTCAGGAGCCTCCCTGGCAGCTCAGCCTGAATAAAAACAGATTGAAGCTAAATTATGGCTATTTATCCAATCAAATTACTGTACAGGCTCAGAATATAGAAAAAATAGAGCAGGAAAGTCATATTTTATATAAGATAAGAACTAACTTTTTAGACTTTGAAATTAAAATTTTAGAAGATATTCACCGCGATGCTATGAGTGGTGAACATTATCCTCTGACAGCTTTTATCAAAATTAATGATAGAGAATATATCGGAGGAGCAGACACGTGCACCTTCCGTTAACGAAACCAAATTTTTCCATAAGTTAATCAGATTCCTGTAAATTTTAATGCTGATGAGATTAATTTGAAAATACCACAAAAAGCTTTTAATTGCCGTCCTTTTTAGGGCGGTTTTTTTATTATTATAATTTTGCCGTTATTAATTGTGAAATGATTTGTGGTAATGAGTTATTGAATTCACTAATCTGGCAGGGTACAATATAATTAGCAAAGAAAAAACATTCAGTCACTTTAGAACTGCCACATTAAAGCAATTAAATTAAGGAGTAAAGCATGCTTAAAACTAGAGAAAATGAAATCCTCAAAAAATTAATAAAAAGTGACAGCCCCCTTGTTATAAAAGAGCTTGCCCGGCAGTTGGAGGTCAGCCCCCGCACTATCCGCTATGATCTGGATAATATAGAAAGCTGGCTGAATGAAAATGGATTTAAGCTGCAGCGCAAACAGGGAGTGGGAATTTATCTTAAAAACCCTGCCAGAGAAAAGATAAAAGATATGCTGGATATGAAAATTGATTATAAAAGAGCCTACACTCCTAAAGAAAGACAGCAGCTTATTTTAAAAGAGCTTTTAAAAAGAGATGAGCCGGTTATCATTAAAGAATTTGAAATAAACTTAGATGTCAGTGAAGGAACAATTATTAATGATTTAAATAAGGTAGAGGACTGGCTGCAGCAGAGAGATTTAGAACTGCTGAGAAAGCCAAACTATGGTATTGAAATTAGAGGTGATGAAGATAACTGGCGCAGAGCAGTTTTTGATTTTTTGGAAGAAAGCAGCTCAAAAGAAGATGCCAATAGTCTTTTGACACTTTTTAAGAATAAGAATAATTTATCTTCTTTTATCAGTTCCTATCAGGAACTTTTAAACTTAATCAACAGCTCCCAGGTTAAAACCATTAAAGATATTATTCGAAGCGTAGAAAAGGAACTCGATTTTTCCTTTACAGATGCTGCTTTTTCTGCTCTGGTTCTGCATATAGTTATCGCACTTCAGCGGATTTTAAAGAATAAAGATATTAATATGAACTCCCGTCAGCTTCTGCTTTTAAAAAAGAAAAAAGAATTTGAGATTGCAGGCAAAATAGTAGCAGAGCTGGAAAATGAATTTGAACTGGAAATACCCGAATCAGAAATAGGTTATATCACCCTTCATTTGCTTGGAGCAAAGTTCAGAAGGAAAGGTGAGGTCAACTTTAATAATGATAAGTTATTTGATGACAGGTTATTAAATTTAACCTATCAGCTGGTAGAAATAGCCGGCAGGATTTTAAACTTAAATCTGACCAATGATCAGGATTTGATCTACGGTCTGGCCCTGCATTTAAAGCCGACCTTAAATAGAATTAAGTATAATTTGAATATAGAAAATCAGCTGGTTAATGATATTAAAGAAAAATACCCACGGATTTATCGTGCCTCTAAAATTGCAGCAGGAGTGGTCCAGACTGAAATTCAGGGAGAAATTAGTGAAGAAGAAATTGGCTTTATTGCCATGCACATTGGAGCTGCAGTCGAAAGAAAAAATATTAAACCCGCAGCCCCCCAGAAACTAAAAACAGCCTTAGTCTGCAGTACCGGGATTGGTACCACTCAGATTCTGGCAGAAAGAATTAAAAGTGAATTTTCAAATCTGGAGATTGTAGACAGCTATTCCTATCACGATATAGAATATAATGACTTTAAGCTGAATGAAATAGACTTTATAATTTCTACCGTTGAGCTGCCGGAGATTGAGTTAAAAAATGTTCAGGTCAACCCTCTGCTCAAAGAAGAGGACATAGAAAATATAGAAGAGATAATAATAGAACTCTATAATCAAAAAATTTATCAAAATAATTCCAAAACTAAAGACAGAAGTGAGGTAACTAAAAAATCTGCTAATTTAAAAGAAATGGCAGCAGAGCTAGTAGAATCAATTTCTAATAATTATTATCTAAAAGAGAGAGAGAATTTTAGAAATAAGTTAGAAGAGCTTTTTAAAGAACATCTTAGGTCAAAAGAAGATGCACAACTGAGAATAGATGAAAGTTCTGATTTAGAGAGCGTTTTAAAACCAGCTTTGGTCAAAACCGAGGTAGAAGCGGCAGACTGGAAAGAAGCCGTAGAAAAAAGTGGTGAACTGCTGCTCAAACAAAATTGTATTGATGAAATTTATATAGAAAATATGATAAAAAATATTGAAAAGAGAGGTCCATATGTGGTGATTATCCCGGGAGTTGCCTTAGTCCATGCCAGTCCGGAAGAAGGAGTAAATGATTTTGGCCTGAGTTTAATAACTCTCAGAGATGCTGTTGAATTTGACCACCCTGAAAATGACCCGGTAGAAATAGTAATTGCCTTTGCTTCTCCGGACAAAAACAAGGATATTAAAGCGTTAAGCAGTCTGATTAATAAGCTGTATAATAGAAAATTTATGGATAAAATAATTTCACTCGATAATAAGAAAAAGATTATAGAACTGCTAACCCAAAAGGAGGATCAAAATGAAAAAAATTAACACTTTAACAGGAGAAATTGAGGTAGAAGAATTGGGTTTTGTCAGAATGCATGAGCACCTGCTTACAGATCCCCCGGATTTAAGGACAGAAAAAGATTCGGATTATGTGCTGGACAGTCCCGCTAAGGCGGTAGAAGAACTGAGAAGACTGGAAAAAACAGAAGTCAATACTTTTGTAGATGGAACTACCATAGATTACGGCCGCAATATTGATCAGATGGCAAAAATTGCAGAAAGAACTGACATTAATATTTTAGCAACCTCAGGTTTTAACAGAGGTATCTTTTTTGAAGACTGGATTCACAATTATTCTGTCGATGAACTGACCGAGCTGATGATAAGAGAAGTGACCGAAGGAATTGAAGGTACTGAGATGAAGGCCGGAATCCTAAAAGCCGGCAGTGATTACAACCGGATTTCTAAGTCCGAGGAAAAAACCTTTGTGGCAGCCGCCCAGGCTCAGCTGGTAACCGGTGCTCCAGTCCAGACCCACACCGAAATGGGAACAATGGGTTTAGAACAGCTGGATATTTTTGAGCGTGAGGGAGTCGATCTCTCTCGAGTTGTATTAATCCATATGGATAGAAACTTAGATTACGGTTATCACAGGCGTGCCTTAGAAAGAGGAGCCAATATCATGTATGACGGTCCTTCTAAAATAAAATACTATGCAGATCAGAAGAGAATAGATATGCTCAAGAAATTAGTCGATGATGGCTTTCTAAACCAGCTCTTTATTTCCAATGATATGGGAAGAAAATCATATCTTAAATCCTACGGAGGTGGACCGGGCTGGGAGTATATTCAGAATAAATTTATTCCGCGACTTAAAAGAGAAGGATTTAGCCAGGAGCAGATTGAAACCATCTTTATTGATAATCCAAAAAGATTTTTACCATTCCGCAGTGGGGAGGGTAATTGATGATCTCAGAATATTTAACTGAAGATAATATCATTTTAGGTGCTGAGGTTGCAGACTGGAAAGAAGCAATAAAAAAATCGGGCAGTATTTTAGAAGCCAATGATTTAATAGAAGCTGAGTATATAGATGCCATGATAGAGATGGTAAAAGATAAAGGTGCCTATATTGTAATTACTCCGGGCCTTGCCCTGCCTCATGCACGTCCGGAAAAGGGAACAAAAGAAAATGGCTTAAGTCTTTTAACTCTAAAAAATCCGGTAAACTTTGGTCATTCCAAAAATGATCCGGTAAAAGTGGTAATCAGCTTTTGTGCTGCCGATGACAGCTCTCATACTCAGATGTTAAGCGAGCTGGCAGAATTTTTAAAGGATAAAAAGAATGTAAATTATATAAAAGAAGTTGATTCTAAAAAAGAATTACTTGCTTATTTTAAAAGCTATGATGAAGGAGGTGAGAGTAATGAAAATCCTAACAGTATGCGGAGCAGGTCAGGGCAGTAGTCTTATTTTAAAGATGAATGTCCAGGATATTATAGATGAAATCGGCCTTGATGCTGATGTAGATAACAGCAATATAAGTACTGCCAAAAACTCAGGTGCTGATCTTATTTTAGCAGGAGAATTCCATGAGGATGCTCTGGAAGGTTTTGAAGTTCCTGTAATTACCGTTTCTGATTTTATGGATAATGAAGAAATAAAATCTAAAATCCAAGACTTTTTAGAAGAAAAGGGGGAATAATAGAATGGATGGCTTAATTGCTGTGGCAAGATGGATTGCTAATAATGTCTTTAGAGAACCAGCAAGTTTAATTGGTTTAATTGCCCTTATCGGACTATTATTACAGAAGAAAAGTGCCAGTGATGTTGTTACCGGAACTATAAAAACTATTCTTGGTTTTATGATTATTCAGGGTGGTTCAACTTTAATTGCTAATTCCTTAGGTGCTTTTGGCCCTATCTGGCAGGAAGTATTTGGAATGACCGGAAGTGCAGAAGTTGGTGGAATGTCAACCAACAGCTTTTTAAATACTTATGGTGGAGCCGTTACTCTGATTATGACCTTTGGATTTTTAGTTAATGTTTTATTAGCCAGAATTACTAAATTTAAATATATTTATCTAACAGGACACATGATGTTCTGGGTTAGTTTTGTTTATGCCGGAATAGTTGTTCAGGTCTTTGGCCAGGGAGTCTCCCAGATGTGGATGATTATCAGTGGAGCAGTTTTACTTGGTGCTTACTGGACCCTGCAGCCGGCTTACTTACAGAAATACGTTAAAAGCTTTACGGGCAAGGATAATTTTGCCGTCGGCCACACCTTCTCAACTGGTGCCTGGCTGGGTGCGGTTTTAGGTAAACATTTTGGTAATAAAGAAAATGATACCGAAGATCTAAAAATGCCCGAAGGCTTTGGTTTCCTAAAAGACAGCAATGTTGTTATTGTTCTGGTTATGGGGGTAATGTATGGTTTAGGTGCCCTTTTAGCAGGACCTGAATTCGTAGGAGAATATGCTGGAAATAAAAACCACATTGTTTTTGGAATTTTAAAAGGATTCCGATTTGGTGCCGGTATTGCAGTTGTGCTCCATGGAGTTAAGTTATTAATTGGAGAAATTGTACCTGCCTTTAGAGGTATTTCTCAGAAATTAGTGCCTAATTCTAAACCGGCTCTTGATGTACCAGTTACTTATGCTTATGCTCCTGCCGCTACTATCATTGGTTTTGCAGCTTCCTTTGTTACTATGGTAATAATCATGGTAATAATGGGTGCTACCGGCTTCTATGTTTTTGTTCCTCCAATGATTGGTGTCTTCTTCCATGCCGCCGGTGCTGGAGTCTTTGGTAATGAGACAGGTGGAGTTAAAGGTGCTATTATTGCCGGTGTTGTTGTTGGTGCAATTATTACCTTTGGTCAGGCAATATTTATCAAATATATTATCCCAGACACAGTTACTGAGTTTATACTCTGGGGTGGAGACACTGACATGTTTGTCTTTGGTTCTATCTTGAAGTGGATTATGAGCTTATTTGCTTAAATAAATGCAGTATAGTTATCACACAAAAAGGGGTATTTCTATTATAAAAAGTTAAATTTCTTAGAGTTTAGAAATCCCTTTTTGTGTTTTCTAATATAAGATACTGGAGTTGATCTTTGTGGCTGAGAAAATTTTAGAAATTTGTACCGCCTCTGCTCAGGATGCTGTTGAAGCTGAAAAAGGAGGAGCAGACAGGGTTGAACTGAATTCCTCTATGGTTTACGGTGGTCTTACTCCGAGTATAGGACAGTTAATAGAGACTAAAAAAAGAGTGGATATTCCGGTAGTTGTAATGATTAGACCGCGCAGTGGTGGTTTTTGTTATAGTGATATTGAATTTGAGGTAATGAAGGAAGATGCCCGCAGAGCTATAAAAGAGGGAGCAGATGGAATTGTCTTTGGAATTTTAAATAGTGATGGCACTATAGACAGAAAAAGAAATAGAATAATGAAAGAGATTGCCGGAGAAAAGGAGGCGGTTTTTCATCGAGCCTTTGATGCAGTTCCCGATCCTTTTAAGGGACTTGACCTTTTAATAGAAATTGGAATTGACAGAGTACTTACCAGCGGCCAAAAGCAAAGAGTTGAAGCTGGTCTGGATCTTGCCGGCAAATTAATAAGCAGGGCAGATAAAAAGATTGAAATTCTTTTAGGTGGTAAAGTTAGAGAAGATAATGTAGAAAAAATTATTAAAAAAACTTCCGCAGTACAGGTTCATCTATCTGCTTTTAAAGAAAAATATGATAGTTCGACTGAGGGCCAGAATGAAGTAGCTTTTAATGGTCTGGAAGCTCTGCCTGAAAACAGTTTTAAAATTACTGATAAAAAAATGGTCAGTGCTGTAAAAAATAAAATATCTGTTTTGAACCAGTAAAGAGAGCAGGCGCCAGTCTTTGCTGATAAAAGCTGAGCTTAAAAAGAGGTGAATTTTATGGAAAAATTAGCAGAAATGAGCTGGCAGCAGGCTGAAGAAAAGCTAGAAAATAAAACTGTAATTCTTCCCATCGGGGCGATTGAGGCTCACGGGTATCATCTGCCTCTGGGAACAGATAATTATATCAGTGAAGAAATTGCCGGGAAAGTGGCAGAAAGACTGGATGCTCCGCTTTTACCTCTACTTCCCTTTGGTCAGGTCTGGTCTTTAAAAAATTTTCCCGGCTCAATTTCATTAGAAGATGAAACAATTATTTCGATAATAGAGGATATAGCTAAGAGTCTGGAGCGGCATGATGTAAAATTACTGATTATAATAAATGGACATTTTGGTAATAAGACTGCTCTCAAAAAAGCGGAGAGATCGGTGCAGGCAAAATATGATCTTAAAATTCTTCGCTTTACTCACCCCGGCTTAAAAGAGCTGGAGCAGAAATATATTGATACTCAAAGAGTCCATCCCAGTTATCTTCATGCTGAAGAGATTGAAACTTCAATGATGCTTAAAATAGACAACGGACTGGTGGATATGTCCAGAGCAGAAGCCGACCAGCCCGAAATTCCCGACTACTTTGGCAGTTATTCTGTGCCCTGGGATCAGATCACCGATAAGGCTGTACTGGGTGATCCAACTCCAGCAGCAGCTGATAAAGGGGAGCAATTAATTGCTGGCATAACGGCTAAAATTGTAGAAATAGTTAATAATTTTAAAAAGGAGGTTGAGTGATGTCTTTTGCAAGATATACTGAGAAGATTGATGAGATATTAGCTGAAATTAAAAATGAAGAAGAGGAAAATATAAAAGATATAGCGCAAAAATTTGTAGAAACTGTTGAAAACGATGGTCTAATTCATGTTTTTGGCTCCGGACATTCGCATATGTTGGCAGAAGAAGTGTTTTATAGAGCCGGTGGGCTGGCAGTGATGAGTCCAATTTTTGATCCTGGAGTAATGCTTGATGGTGGAGCAATCAAAAGTACTAAAATGGAGCGCCTGGAAGGCTTAGGTGAGATAATTCTGGATGATTATGACCTGCAGGAAAGAGATTTAATGATTGTTGTTTCCAACTCCGGTCGTAATCCAGTACCCATAGATGCCGCCCTAAAGGCTAAAGAGGAGGGGCTGGAAGTTGTGGCCCTTACTTCACTGGAATATTCTAAGGCGAATGATTCCCGCCATAAAAGTGGAAAAAGATTATTTGAAGTAGCAGATTATGTTCTGGATAACCATACTCCCTATGGTGATGCAGTGGTAGATTTTGAAGTCACAAAGGCAGTTCCGGGTTCAACTATTGCTGCTTCCTATATTATGAACAGTATTATCTCGGAGGCTATTGCCTTAATGAAAGAAAAGGGAATGGAGCTTCCGGTTTATAGAAGCGGAAATATCGATGGTGCAGATGCTGAAAATAAGAAATTAGCTGAAAAATATGGAGATAGAATTAAACATTTATAATTTTTGTTTCTACTAATTTCTGTTTGTAAAAATAAATAATTAAAATTCTCATTTTTATTCCTGATAGCTTTTATTTTCAGCTATCAGGATTTTATTATTATATTACTTCTGGAAATTCTTGTCTCTGCGATTGAATCTATACAAGCCAGCATATTTTGAAGAAGTTGTTTATATAGTTGTTGAGGACAAAAAATGCTCTTAATGAGTCTTTTGGCTGTGATAGTAGGGATTATAAAAATTAAGTTTTGACAAATAAAACTGTCTTGACATATTTTTAGATCAATTATACTATGAATATAGAAACTTATTTAATTATTAATTAACAGAAGGAGAATTTTGCTATGGAAATTTCAACACAGGGAAGATATGCTCTCAGAGCCCTGGTCGATCTGGCAGTAAACGCTAATGATTCTGCCCTTCCTTTAAGAGAAATTTCTGAGAGACAGAATATCTCAGAAAGATATTTAGAACAGATATTTGCCAGATTAAAAAAGGCAGATTTAATAAAAAGTGTGCGTGGAGCTCACGGTGGTTATTTGCTGACCCGGCCTCCAGAAGAAATAACTGTTAAGGATATCATACAGGTAATAGAGGGCAGGCTGGCTCCAGAGGCTGAACCAGAAAAACATTCGGAAGAAGAACTTTATCAGCAGATGGCCCAGGAACTATGGACTAAAATGGAGTCAAATCTTTATCAGCTGCTGAAATCAATCACTCTGGCAGATTTAAAGCAAAGAACTTTAGAACTTAAAAAAGAAAATAATGAAGGTTATATGTACTATATTTAAAATTAATACAGTTTTCATTAAAAAAGAAGCTTAACAGGCTTCTCTTTTTTTTTATGCTCATTTATGTTCACTTACCGGGTAGACAAATATAAACAAATATAAATGAGCATTTTTTGAGCGACTTGTAAAATATCTTACATTTTTTATTGACATAGCTCTAAATATCCTGTATTATTATTTTTAAGTTAATACCGAATAAGTTGATGGGAATTTTCATATTTAAAATTGAGAGGGTGAGATGAATGAGTGAGGCAGTGTTTAAAATATCTGAGACAATCAGGAAAGACACGGGAAAGTTTAAAGAAAATTTGAAACAGTTTTTAGCAGGTGATTTATCGGCTGAACGGTTTAAGGGTTATCGGGTACCGATGGGAGTCTACGGCCAGCGGGGTGACTTTGAAGAAAAAAAGTATATGGTCAGAGTTAGAATTCCGGGAGGATTTTTGACAGCAGAACAGTTTAAACTGCTGGCTGAGTTGAGTAAAGATTATGGTGCCGGCTACCTGCATTTTACTACCAGACAGGATATTCAGCTGCATCAGATTGAGATAGATGATAGTGCAGAAGTTTTAGATAAACTTTTAGAGGCAGGTTTAAGTCCTCGTGGTGGTGGAGGTAATACAGTCCGCAACATAATGAACTCTCCTGCAGCAGGTGTTGATCCGGCAGGTAGATTTGATACAACTGCACACTGTCTGGCCTTAAGCGAATATTTACTGGCAGATCGTTCTTCTTTTAATCTGCCCCGGAAGTACAAGATTGCATTTTCGGTCAGCCATCAGGATCAGGGACTGGCAACAATCAATGACTTAGGCTTTATTGCCACTCTTCAGGATGGACGCCGGGGTTTTAAGGTTTATGCAGCCGGAGGGATGGGTAATCAGCCGGCGGTAGCCTTTAAGCTGCTTGATTTTGTGGCAGAAAATGAAATTTTTGCGGTGGCAGAGGCAATTAAAAGATTATTTGATCGCTATGGGGACCGCAGCAACAGACATCAGGCGCGTCTGCGCTTTGTTCGCCGTCGGTTTGGAGAAGATAAATTTAAAAAATTATTTTTGGAATATTTTAATGAGGTTAAAGCAGAAGCTGAAGCCGGTGAACTAAAATTTACTGACCTTGATTATTATAAAGAAAAAATTAAGCCTGGAAAAGCAGCAGAAGTTTTGAATCTAAATCCGCTCAATGGAGATTTGAATTATCAGGAAGTAATTGATTTAATTGGACTGCTGGAAAAATATGATTTGAGTTTGAGAACTACCAATCAGCAGGGACTACTTTTAAGAGGAGTTAAAAAGTCGGAGCTTGCGGAGTTAAAAGAAGATTTAGCAACTGTCAATCAGAGTCTGCTTGATTCAAAGGCACTATCAGCTGTTGCCTGTAAGGGAGCTTCCACCTGTAGACTGGGGCTCTGTCATTCCCCAAATCTGGCAGAGGCAATCAGGGAAAATCTTTTAGAAATTGAGCGGCAAAAACGAGAACTTTTACCGCAGATTTATATTAGCGGCTGTCCCAACTCCTGTGGTCAGCACCACATTGGTAAAATTGGCTTTGAAGGTAAGGCCAAACGGGAAAATGGCAGATTAATCCCCTATTATTCACTATTGCTGGGAGCCAAAGTGAGCGAAGAAAGCACTCACTATGGGGAAAAGACGGTTGATTTACCGGCTAAAAGAATACCTTTCTTTTTAGTTGAACTGGCAGAAAAGCTGGCTGCAGCAGAAAATTACAGTCTGGAACAGTTTAATGACTATCTGGAAAATGGAGGACGGGCAGAAATTATTCAGCTTGCTCAAAAATATACAGAAGTTCCTACCTACAGTAAAAACCCCGATTTTTATAAGGATTGGGGACAGGAGGAAGACTTTTCTCTGGCAGGCCGGGGACCGGGAGAATGTGGAACTGGGGTGCTGGAGATTGTGCGATTAGACCTTGATCAGGCCGAAACAGCCTATAAAAAGGGAACTGCAGAAGAGGATAGTGACAGCCTCTATCAGGCAATTATTGCCGCTGCCCGTTCCCTGTTAATAGTCCGCGGAGTTGATACGGAAAAGGATAGAGTGATTATTAAGGAATTCAAAAAGAAATTTATTGCAGAAGACTGGGTTGCAGATTCAAAAGAGGAACTGCTGGAACAGGCCCTTGATTACCGTCTGGGTGATCAGGAAGAATTATTAAGCCTGAGTTCGGAAATTAAAGATTTGATTGATCGCCTGGAAGCTCTCTTTAATTCTTTAAATTCAAGTCTGGAATTTACAATTGAAAAAGTGACCGCAGTTAAAGATTCCGGGGCGGCTGAGTCTACAGAGACAGAATCTGCTTCTAAAAATAGCGAAGATGATAAAGCAGCTGCAGCAGAGACAGAACAGTACAGGCGCAAGGATTTAAGAGGAGTCCAGTGTCCGATTAATTTTGTTAAAGCTAAACTCTTCCTGGAGCCGCTGCCGGCAGGAGAGATTGTCGACTTTTACTTAGATGAAGGTGAGCCGATTAAAAATGTGCCCCGCAGTCTGGAAAATGAGGATCATAAGATTCTTAAAAATGAAAAACAGCCGGAAGGCCATTATCTGCTGCGGGTTAAAAAAGCGGAAGACAATTAAGCAGGCAGCAGCTGTTACTAACAGTTAAATTGAGGGCAGTAAGTGAAGATGTATTGACTGCAGCTTGATTTCAAAAGAATTGCAGGAGGAGTGAGAAGATGAGTAGAGACTATCAATTTGAAACAAAGGTTTTATTAACTAAAAATAAAGACGAAAAGGGGGCGGTTTCTCCCCCGATTTATCAGACAAATGCTTTTGAGTATGAGACAGCCGAAGAACTGGAAAATGGAGTTGGTGCCCTGGGCACAGCTTCTGGAATGGCAGCTATCGCAACTGCGGTGCTGGGACTGGTGGAAGCTGGAGCTGGCCCGGAATCTTTCTAACCTGGGAGATTTAAGAACCCTGGTTGTCCATCCGGAGTCAACTATTTATCACAGTTTGAGTCAGGCTGAACAGCAGCAGCTGGGAGTTAATCCGGCGCTGATCAGAGTTTCGGTTGGAATCGAGAGCCCGGACGATATTATTCGGGATTTTAAAGAAGAAGCACTGGCAGCACTTTAAGTGGAGGCAGCAAAATGGAGAAAAAAATTATAGAAACAGATCTTCTGGTTATTGGTGGTGGAGCTGCCGGCTCATATGCTGCAGTTACCGCCCGGAGAGAAGATCCTAAACTGGATGTTACAGTTATTGAAAAAGCACATATCGAAAGAAGCGGCTGTCTGGCGGCTGGGATTAACGCAATCAATGCCTACTTAAATCCTGGTGAAACTCCGGAATCATATCTTCATTATGTTAAAAATGACAGCTATGGACTGGTCCGTGATGATCTGGTTTATTCTATCGGTCGGGGCCTAAATAAGGTGACCCGGGAGGTAGAGGACTGGGGCTTAAAGATTTTAAAAGATGAGGACGGAAACTATTTAAAACGCAGTTCCCGCAGTATCAAGATTGAAGGTGAGAACTTTAAGCAAGTTCTGGCAGCTGAAGTTGAGCGGAGTGGAGTCCGGATTTTAAATAAAACGGCTGCTTTAAATTATATTCAAAAAGATGGCAGAGTCTGTGGTGCTTTTGCCCTTAATTTAAGAGAAGATAAGTTTTATGTGATTAAGGCTAAGGCTGTGATCTGTGCCACAGGTGGAGCTGCCGGGATTTATGAGCCCAATAATTCCGGTCAGGCCAAACATAAAATGTGGTATCCTCCCTTTAACACTGGAGCCGGTTATGCAATGGGCATTCGAGCTGGAGCTGAAATGACAACTTTTGAGATGCGTTTTGTGGCTTTAAGGGTTAAGGATGTGATTGCTCCCACCGGCAGTTTTGCTTTTGCGGGCGGACGGCAGGTCAATGATCAGGGAGAAGAATATCTTAAAAAATATAATCGAATTACTACTGCCATGAGGCTTTATGCAACTGTCAGGGAAAATAAGGAGGGGCGTGGTCCCTGTTATCTGGATCTCGGCCACCTGGAGGCTGAGAAGAAGGAAAAACTGGCTCAGTCTTTACTGGGAATGTGTCCCGGAATTGTGCTCAAGTGGGAAGATAAACAGGCTGACCTGTCGGAGTTTAAGGTTGAGATTGAAGGAACCGAGCCCTACATAGTCGGCGGCCACTGTCAGTCTGGTTACTGGATTGGTCTGGATCGGAGTACAAGTCTGCCCGGACTTTTCGCAGCCGGTGATGTGGCTGGAGGAGCTCCCAAAAAATATGTAACCGGGGCCTTTGTCGAAGGAGAAATAGCAGCTAAATCAGCGGTTAGAGAGATAAAGGAGCTGCCGCAAAATTTTTTAGATTTAAATATAAGTGAGTTAATCACTAATGAATACCAGAGAGTTAAAACTGTGTTAGATAACCCGGAGGGAGTTACAGCTTCCAGGCTGGAAGAAAAACTACAGCAGATCATGGAAAACTACGCCGGGGGCAGAAGTCAGTATTATGAACTGGAGGCTTCAAAATTGAAGCAGGCTCGTTCAAAATTGAAAAAGTTAAAAGCAGAAAGCAAAAAAGTGAAAGCAGATTCTTTGAGAGACTTTCTGGCTGTCCAGGAACTGCTGGAGAGAATTGATGTAGCAGAAGTTCTGATCGAACATCTGCTTTATAGGGAGGAAACTCGCTGGCCCGGATATCAGAGCCGTCTTGATTTTCCGCAGCGTAAAAAGGAGTGGCGGAAGTTTGTTAATTCGAGCCGAAATCCTGAGACTGAAGAAATTGAAATTATAGAAAGAGAGTATAAAAGTCTGGAGGAATATTCTGCGTTTGCTGACCGCAGTCAGAAAGATTTTTATCTGGAATATAATTTATAAATTTTTAAGGGGAGTGAAGACAAATGGCAATTAAAATTGACCAGAGTATTTGTGATGGCTGTCCGGATTATCAGGAAGGTCGCTGTGAGCGAATCTGTCCCGGTAATCTAATTGCAAAAGAAGGCGAAAAGGCAGAAATGAAAAGACCGGCAGAGTGTTGGGACTGTGCGGCCTGTGTTAAGGCCTGTCCTCGTAATGCCATTAGTCTTTATCTGCCTGAGGAAGTCGGAGGTCAGGGAACAAAATTGAAAGTTCAGCAGAGCCAAAAACGTTCACTCTGGATTTTCGATAGAGAAGATGGAAGCAGAAAAGTATATAAAACCGGTTAATACCAGGTTAAAGAGAAATATTTCACTTGTACCAGGTACAAAAAGGGCTTTTTGTACCTGGTACCTAAAAATGATACCTAAAAATTAAGGAGGACAATATATGAGTATTAAAATTACTGTTAATGGAGAAGAAAAAGAAATTAAGCAAGGTTTAAATCTGGCTGAGCTGCTGGCTGAGCTGGAGGTGGATGCTGAGGTGACCGTTGTTAAATTAAATGATTCGATGGTCCCTCAGGGAGAACTGGCGGCGAGAGATGTGGAGTCAGGTGATAATATTGAATATATTTTCTTTATGGGAGGAGGAGCTTTCGATTTAACTGAAGAAGAAATCGAGCGCTACAGCCGCCATATTATTCTAAAAGATCTGGGAGGTACAGGTCAGCAGAAAATTAAAGATGCAAAGGTGCTGGTAGTTGGCGCAGGAGGACTGGGTTCTCCTGCTGCTTTTTATCTGGCAGCTGCCGGAGTTGGAACTCTGGGTCTGGTTGATAGTGACCACGTGGATCTGACAAATCTCCAGCGGCAGATTCTTCATACAACTGAGGATACAGGCCGTCCCAAGGTGGATTCGGCTCGCGAAAAACTGGAAGCCATGAATCCTAATGTTGAAGTTAAAACCTATAATCAGTATTTGAATAAGGATAATGTGGAAGCAATTATTGCCGATTATGATATTATAGTAGATGGAGTCGATAATTTTCCGACCCGCTATCTTTTAAATGATGCCTGTGTGATGGCCGGCAAACCTCTGGTTGAGGCCGGGATTATGCAGTTTTCGGGTCAGCTGACAACTATTATGCCGGGTGAGGGTCCCTGCTACCGCTGTATTTTTGCTGAGCCGCCAAAAGAAGGAGCAATCCCGAGCTGTCAGGAGGCTGGAGTGCTGGGAGCAATTGCAGGTACAATTGGAACTCTGCAGGCAACAGAAGTTTTAAAGCTGATTACCGGTATTGGGCGTCCTTTAGTTGGTAGAATGTTAGTCTATGATGCAAAAGATCTTTCTTTTAGAGAGGTTGAAGTCAAAAAAAGTGACAACTGTGATGTCTGTGGTGATAATCCAGTGATTACAGAACTGATGGAATATGAACTGAGCTGTAATCTGCATCAGCAGGCTGAGGCATAAAACAGGCTAGCATAAACAGTGCAAAGGAGTGAGCAAATGGCAAAGTTAATTCTAAAAAAAGAAGATTATCAAAAAATTTTAGAATATTCCAGGCAGCATAAACCAGTAGAGGCCTGTGGAATTATAGCGGGTATTATTGATGAAGATGCGGGAAAATATTTTTCAACAAAAGTTTATTTAATGGAGAACACTAAAAACAGCCCCGAACATTACCTGATGGAGCCGGAAGAACAGTTTGATGTTTTTAAGGATATGAGAGAAAATGATCTCGATTTCATTTCAGTATTTCATTCTCATCCTCATTCACCGGCGCGTCCCTCACGGGAAGACATAGATATGGCCAATTACAAAGAGGCTATTTATTTAATTATTTCTCTGCAGCAGGAGCAGGAAGATTTTAGAGCCTATTTTATTCAGGATGAGCAGCCGCAGGAACTAGAAGTTGAAGTTGAAATTTAAAATTTTTGTAGTTAGCCAGCCACTCAAAATTTAGCAAATATTGTTTGCTAATTACTAGCAATTTCGATATAATATATGTATCTGGAGAATACGAAGAGGGGCAGGTGAATGAGATGTCAGAAGCTAAAATTTTAGAGACACTTGTCAGCCGTTTTGACCAGTTGGACAGCAAATTCGAGCAAATAGATAAGCGTTTTGATAAAATTGAAAACAAATTAGAGGAACATGATCAGCGCTTTGATCAAGTTGATAAACGTTTTGATATGGTTGAAAACAAACTGGATGAGCATGATCAGCGTTTTGATAAGCTGGATAATATTCTTGAAAATTATGATATTAAACTCTATAATATCAACAAAACATTAAATAAACATAGTGATCAATTAGATGAGCTGGATTATACAATTGATAAGATTCACAGTCAAACTGCTCGTCTGAGCCTTGAACAGGGCAAACTGGACATAAAAATTGATCAACTTAAAAACTCAAAAACAGAAAAAAGTGAGGAAAATATCAACAGTATTTAATGCTGGGTGAATACTGCTGACAAAACTTCAAGCTTAAATCAAACTTAAATATCAGGAGCAGTTCTAGGCAGTTTAAAGGAACTGCTCTTTTTGGATGGGCTTGTTTTTGCTGCCTTACTTTGATAAAATTTACTTAATTTAAATTAGTTTGATAGCTTTAAAATTAGAGATGATTTGATATTTTTTTAAATCTAAAACGAAGTATTTAATTAATTTAGTAAAAATTGGTTCCGCAAACGGTAGTTGTACATTTTAAGGAGGGTTAAATTTGGACCATTTAGATAAGTTAGAAAGCAGAAGTATTCATATTTTGCGAGAAGCATACAGTGAATTTAAAAATATCTGTATGCTGTGGTCAGTGGGTAAAGACTCAACAGTGATGCTCTGGCTGGCCAGAAAGGCATTTTTTGGTCATGTTCCCATTCCATTAGTACATATTGACACGAGCTACATGATTCCCGAGATGATTGAACACCGGGATAAACTGGCTAAAAAATGGAATCTGGATATGATTTATGGTCAGGATGAAAAAACACTGGCAGCAGGTGACACTTTTCCCAATGGCAGGGCAACTCATTTAGAATGCTGTGGACGCCTGAAAACAGCTGCTCTGAAAAATACTTTAAACGGTAACTGGCGCCGCTACAGATATAATCATAATAAAGATGAGTACGAACTGGACAGCAATCGCGAACCCTATACAGGGGTAATTGTTGGTGCCAGAGCAGATGAGGAAGGTTCCCGCTCTAAAGAGAGATATTTCTCTCCCCGGGACCGCAATAATGACTGGGATATTGGCGACCAGCCGCCTGAGTTCTGGGATCAGTATAAAACTGATTTTGCACCAGGAACCCATGTTCGGATTCACCCTCTTTTAGACTGGACTGAGCTTGATGTCTGGGAATATATTCAGCGGGAAAAAATTCCGATGGTTTCACTCTATTTTGATCAGGGTCAGGGTAAACGATATCGTTCTTTAGGCTGTGCTCCCTGTACTGAGCCGGTGGAATCTACGGCTTCTACAGTTGATGAGGTAGTAGAAGAGCTGAAAACTGGTAAGTTTGCCAATATCGCTGAGCGTGATGGTAGAGCCCAGGATAAAGAAGATGGTGGAGGACTGGAAGAACTGCGCAAAGACGGGTATATGTAGGGGGTAATGATGAATAATATAAAAGGAGAACAGGATTTAAATTTAGTAATTGCAGGACATGTTGATCACGGGAAAAGTACGATTATTGGGAGGATGCTGGCAGATACAGATTCTCTACCTGAGGGTAAATTAGAACAGGTTAAAGAAACCTGCCGCAAAAATTCAAAGCCTTTTGAATATGCTTTTCTGCTTGATGCTTTAAAAGATGAGCAGGCACAGGGGATTACAATTGATTCAGCCCGCGTCTTTTTCCAAACAGATATGAGACAGTATATTATCCTTGATGCCCCGGGACATATTGAATTTTTAAAGAATATGGTTACTGGTGCGGCCAGAGCCGAAGCAGCTCTTTTAGTAATCGATGCCTCAGAAGGAGTTAAAGAAAACTCCCGCCGCCACGGCTATATGCTTTCCATGCTTGGTATCAAGCAGATTGCAGTTGTGGTCAACAAGATGGACTTAGTTGATTATGATCAGGATACATATCAGAAGATTGTAGAAGAATACACTGAATTTTTAGCTGAAATCGGTCTGGAAGCAGAGACTTTTATTCCGGTCAGTGGGATGCTCGGTGATAATGTAGCAGATAAATCAGAAAATATGGACTGGTATCAGGGTCAGACTGTTTTAGAACAGTTAGACAGTTTTGAAAATGAAGCTTTACCACATAATAAACCCTTTAGAATGCCGGTTCAGGATGTATATAAATTTACCAAAGGTGGAGATGACCGCCGCATAGTTGCCGGTACAGTAGGAGCTGGAGAATTAAATATCGGAGATGAAGTAGTTTTTTATCCTTCCGGTAAAAAAAGTACGGTTAAGAGTATAGAAGGTTTTGCAGAAGATAAGCAGCACAAAGTTAAGGTTGGTAAGGCAACCGGATTTACTCTTGATGAACAGATTTATATCACCAGAGGTGAGCTTGCTTCCCGGGCTGATGAGGCGGAACCTCAGGTTTCGGCACGAATTAAGGCCAATTTATTCTGGCTGGCTCGTCAGGATTTAGTCAAAGATAAGGTATATTACTTAAAAGTAGGAACAGCTAAAATTAAAGCTCGTCTGGAAAAAATTAATAGAGTAATTGATGCTTCCAATTTAGACCAGGATGAAAACAAGGAAAAGATTGAGCGCCATGATGTGGCTGAGGTAGTCTTTAAACTTGACAGGGCGATGGCTTTTGACCTGGCTGGAGAAATAGAAGAAACCAGCCGTTTTGTCATTGTCGATGAATTTGAGATTGCCGGTGGTGGAATAATTTCCGCAGCCTTAGAAGATGAACAGAGCTGGGTCCGCGAAAAAGTTATGCGCCGTAATTATAAATGGGAACAGTCATTGATCAGTCGGGAAGAAAGAGCCGAAAAATATAATCAGAAATCAACTCTTGTTTTAATTACAGGAGAAGAGGATGTTGGTAAAAAGCCGACTGCCAAAGCACTGGAAAAAAGATTATTTAATGATGGGAAGTTGGTTTACTTTCTTGGTATCGGTAACCTGCTTTATGGTGTTGATGCTGATATTAAAAATGGAGATAATGAAAAAAACAAAGAAGAGCACCTGCGCCGACTGGCAGAGGTTTCACATCTGATGCTGGATGCAGGAGCAATTTTAGTTGTAACAGCGGTTGAGTTGAGTCAGTCTGATTTAGAACTGATCAAAACTACTGTTAATCCACAGCAGATTGAAACAGTCTGGCTGGGAGATAGGGTAACAACTGATCTAGAATTTGATCTTCAGATACCGGAATTTACTTCTGAAGATCAGGTTTCAGCCCAGATTAAGGGCTTACTCCAGGACAGGGGGATTATTTTTAGACCATGGTAGATAATATTAAGTGGCATTCAGGTGAAATAAATAAAGCTGCCCGGGAGGAACTGCTCGGGCAGAAGGGAATGGTACTCTGGTTTACCGGACTTTCGGGATCCGGCAAATCAACCACTGCTGTTGAGGTGGAAAAGGAGCTTTACAGGAGAGGGAAAGCCTGCTACCGCCTTGATGGTGACAACCTGCGCTTTGGTTTAAATAAGGATCTTGGGTTTACTGCCGAGGACAGAGAAGAAAACATCCGCCGGATAGGTGAGGTGGCTGCTCTTTTTGCAGATGCCGGGCTGATCACTTTAGCTTCTTTTATTTCTCCCTACCGTGCCGGCAGAGAAGCAGCCAGGCAGGCTGCAGGATCAGAAAATTTTAAAGAAATTTATGTTAAAGCCAGTGTAGAAACCTGTGCTGAGCGTGATCCCAAAGGACTTTATGCAAAAGCCAAAAAAGGTGAAATTGAAAACTTTACCGGGATTTCAGCTCCCTATGAGGAACCGAAAAATCCCGAATTGGTTGTTGATACTGAGAAGTTAAGTTTGGAGGAATCGGTTGAACTGGTACTGGGGTTGATTTAGATTTTAACATTAGAGTTTTGTCCCTGGTAGAGCGGCTGAGTTGAAGGATATTTACTGATACTCTAGGTATTTTAGCAGGTATTGGTTTTTATCGTACACTTATTTTTATATTGAATTTTATTTAATGAAATTATAAAGAGAACTTAAAATTTATTATTAGCTTTTTTCTTTAATTTCCTTGTCAATTTATTTTCAAAGTAATATAATTATACTAGTAAATAATTAATTTTAAATAAATTTTAAAAGTTTATGGAGAAAACGGAGAAAGGAGAGTGAAAATGAGGTGGCTGAAGATAAAACATTAAACTTAATCCTTTCAAAAATTGAAGATCTCGATACTAAGTTTGATAAAGTCGATACTAAGGTTGATAAGATAGCTGATCGAGTTGATAAATTAGACTCCAAAGTTACTAAATTAGACTCCAAATTTACTAAATTAGATTCTAGGGTTACTAATTTAGATTCTAAGGTTGATAAGTTGAGTTCTAGAGTTGCAGCTTTAGATTCTAGAGTTGACGGCCTAGAAGTTAATCTTTCAAACTTTAGAGGAGAATTCAATAGTTTTAGAGATCAGACAAATGGAACTCTGGCTCGAATAGAAAAAAGGGTTGATGCAACATTTGACCAGGTTGGAGGTTTGAGCGAATATAGGACTACAACTGAAAATCAGCTTGATAATATTGAATCTGATATGTCCTTTTACGCTCGTAAACAGATTGAAAATGAAAAAGAAATATATAAGTTAGAAAAGAAACTGGCAAAATAGCCGCTTTAACAGCCTCTCCTGTGAGCGAAAACGGGAGAGGTTTTTGTTTATAATGTAGATGATATATTTTTTAAGGACTCAGTTTTAGATATAATTGAAAAGGAGGGTTTTTAGTTGTTTGGATTTAAAGTTAAAAAGCTATTTATATTAATTTTAGTTTTTTCATTATTATTTTTAAATATAGGGCAGGTTGAGGCAGCAGATTTTAATACTCAATTTAGTTTAAATTCACCTTCTTTTACCAGTAATGTTGCTGTAGTAATTGCCTTAATAATTTTAGTTTTAATTTTATTTATCTTGGAACCACTTCCGATAGGGATTATTGCTATCTTAATTCCAGTTATACTTGTTACTTTAAAAAGGTGGACTGAAGTTTCTACTGAGCAGGCATTATCTGGTTTTAGTAATAATGCAACTATAACTGTAATGGCCATGTTTGTAATCAGTAGAGGTATGCAAAACAGTGGTGCAGTTGAAATTTTGGGTAGTAAAATAGAAAGCTTTGCCGGGAGAAATAAAAAAAAGCAGGTGGGAGCTATTGCTGGCCTGACAGGTGTTATGGCAAGTATAATTAATAATACTCCTGTAGTAGCAGCTTTTGTTCCAATGGTGACCAATCTTGCCCGGAGAACAAAAATATCTCCTTCCAAATTATTAATACCTTTATCTTATTCTGCAATGTTAGGAGGAACAATAACCCTGCTGGGGACCTCAACTAATATTTTAGCCAGTGAAGTTTCGGCAAGATTAATCGATCATCCTTTTGGGATGTTTGAATTTACTAAATTGGGGATTATAGCTTTTTTAGTGGGGCTTTTTTATTTAATTACAGTTGGATATTATTTAATTCCGGAACGAATAACATATGAAGCTAAAGATTTAATGGATGGATATGAGATGGATGAATTTTTGACTGAAGTTGAGATTACGGAAGATTCTCCAATATTAGGTCAGAGCATTGGAGAGGTTTTTAAAGAAATAGAGACAGATTTAGATATTATCCAAATAACTAGAAAAGATGAGCAGTTTATGGAACCCTTAAATGTTAAAACGATTAGAGCCGGAGACCATTTTGTAATTAAAGCTGAACGAAGTATATTATCAGAGTTTGCAAAAAATAAAGGGATGAAATTATTACCTGATCTTCAGGTTAGTCAGAATAAATTAGAAGATTCGGTTCAGGGACAAAAAGTTGTGGAATTAGTTGTATCAGATAATTCGTTTGTTGAAGGAAAAACAATTAATGAAGTTCATTTTCTAGAGCGCTATAATGCCAGTTTACTGGCTATCAGACATGGTGAGAAAATTAGACATAATAGCCTGAAGGATTTCACCCTCAGAGCAGGTGATGTTTTACTCCTTTTAGTAAGTCGTTCAACCTTAAATAGATTAGAAGATAATAAGAATTTTATGCTTGAAAGAGATATTACAGAAGAAGTAGACTTTAACTTTAAAGATATAGTAACTGGGTTAGGGATTATAGCTTCGGTGATCATTTTGGCTGCCCTAAATCTTGTCTCAATTTCTATAGCTACTCTGGGAGGAGTAGTAGCTATGGTTGTCGCAAAGTTAGTAGATCCCAGAGAAATTTATGAAGCTATTAACTGGGAAGTTTTCTTTTTACTGGCAGGTTTAATTCCACTCGGGGTAGCAATTGAAAAGACAGGAACAGCCAGATTTATAGCTTATCAATTGCTCAGGGTAACAGACAGTTTTCCACCTTTAATTATTCTAGGTATTTTTTATTTATTTACTGCACTTTTGACAAGTCTTATTAGCAATAATGCCAGTGTTGTCCTGATGATCCCTGTTGCTGTAGGAGCAGCCAATCAACTGGGAGCCAATCCATTTGCTTTTGTTCTGGCGGTAACTTTTGCTTCTAGTTCAGCCTTTTTAAGTCCGATAGGATATCAGACTAATCTAATGATTTATGGTCCGGGGGGCTACAAATTTAGGGACTTTATAGTTGTTGGTACCCCATTATTGATTTTATTATCTATCATTATCCCATTTTTTATTTCTGTGTTCTGGGGAATATAATAAAAATAGATATTATAAAATTACTCCTGGCAGAGCTGGCTAAACTGCCGGGAGTTTCATTTTATATATCGCTTAATTTTTTGATAAATAGCCTCTGCTATCTGACTCTGATTCATCGAATTATAAATTATTTCTACGTATTTCCGATTTCTAATGATCGCAAGGGTTTCCTTAAAATTAATATCATAGATCCAGCCCAGCTGCATAGTTTTTAGGTCATCAATTGTCTTCAGCTTATCATAATTAATAGATTCTCCCTTCAGCGCCTTATTAAAAATTTTATCACTGATTTTAGGATCTGTCGAAAGCTTAATTATATAATCCTTCTGACTTCCCTTTTTATATCTTTCTACAAAAATATTGAAAATATCCAGTTTGTCAGCATCTCGAATCAATTTCGCAAAAAATAATTCTGAGTCGTTTTCAAAATTTTCTGGAATAAGATCTGCTTTGTTGTGCTGTTTAATTGCTTTATAAATAATATTCTGCTGACTTGCACTTAAATCAGCAATCAATTTATTTTCCTTTATTACTTTGATCCCCAGCTGACTGTGATCTACAGATTTATAATCAGAAAAAGTTTTATACTCCTGATACTGCTTAAAGCGGCCGATATCATGGAAGAGAGCAATGATTTTCGACAAATTTTTTTCTTCTGCACTTAACGACATTTCGGCAATTATTTCTTTCATATTTGTCACAACTCTTTTGCTGTGATCAATTTTTAGCTGGATATTTTTTTGATCTTTTTTATTTTCTAAGTTAAATTCTCCTGTATAGGAGTCAAAAAATTTTTCGAGCTCTTTATATTTATTTTTTAGCTTTGATTTGGTAGGCACTTCTAATTCCTCCTGTCTGAGAATCATATTTTAATCATTGAAAAATTGATATCGTTCTATGGAAGAGCGCTGTTTTTGATATTCCTGGGGAGAAATTCCGACTTCTCTTTTAAATGATCTGTAAAAGGTAGAATAATCTCCAAAATTTAATCTAGAAGAAACTTCACTACAGCTGTTATCATCAAGCAGCAGTCTTTTGGCAGTCATAATTTTCTTATAGTGAATATAATGGGTAATAGAAACTCCTGTATTTTTT
>JASMSZ010000003.1:0-7319 GCA_041694515.1 Halanaerobium sp. | reverse complement strand
AGAAGTAAAATTAATAACACTAATACTATTAATAAGGAGAGCTAATCAATGGCTTTAAATTATGAATTATATAAAGTATTTTATCAGGTAGCGTCAGACTTAAGTTTTTCAAAGGCAGCTGAAAAACTATTTATTTCTCAATCTGCAGT
Organism: Halanaerobium sp.; assembly: GCA_041694515.1. GTDB lineage: Bacteria > Bacillota > Halanaerobiia > Halanaerobiales > Halanaerobiaceae > Halanaerobium. The sequence continues at coordinate 7,170 of JASMSZ010000003.1, read as the reverse complement.
CAGTCAAAATATTAAAAATCTGGAAAAAGAATTAAAAACTGAATTATTCATTAGAAGCACCAAAAAAGTACGGCTAACCGAAGCGGGGAAAATACTATTTGAGCATATTGAGCCGGCTTTTAATTTAATTGAAAGTGGAGAAAAAAGCATCAGAGAAATCAATTCTTTAGAAAGAGGAGAAATTCATATTGGTGCTAATGATACAATCTCTAAGGATTATCTGCTTCCTTATTTAAAAAAATATCATCATCTTTACCCAGAAATACAGATTCAGATTACAAATAGAACCTCCAGCACCTGTATTGACCTCCTGCAGCAGAACAAAGTTGATCTAATCATCAGCAATCTTCCCAATCCAAAAATCACTGATCAGATGGAATGTCAGGAAATTTTCAGTTTTAATGATATTTTTATAGCAGACAGTGAATTTAAAGACTTGAGAAAAAAAGAAATTAAACTGAGGGAAATACAAAATTATCCTCTCTTAATGCTGGAAGCAAAAACTACAACCCGAAAATTTCTGGAGAATGCTTTAACTAAACTGGATATCGAAATTGAGGCTGCAGTTGAACTCGGAAGTGTTGACTTATTAATCGAAATGACAAAAATTGGTCTTGGTATTGCTCTGGTCCCCGAATACTGTCTCGACCTCAAAGAAGAAGGTTTATTTGCAGTTAAGACAAAAGAAAAACTGCCAGCAAGAAAACTGGCAGTGATGAAAATGAAAAATATTCCAATTTCAAAATCAGCAGATAAATTTATACAGATAATTACTGATGGGCTTTATTAATAAAAACAATGAACAAATATCCTTCGGACAATCTGCAGTACAGTAAGATTAAATTTTCTTGATAGCGGAAATTATGAAGCTATAAAATATTACCCACAACAAACCATTAGGTATAATTTCCTGGCTAATAGAAAATTTGAGCCATTCTAACTAAAAATAATTATTTAAGGTCTTCATAAAACTTTCCAGCTAATTCAAATTTTGAACCCCTGTATTTAAGCAAATTAACATCTTTTCTGCAGGCCTTTTTAATCGCTATTTGTTCAAAATCCTTACCTTCTACTAAAATAACAGCTGAAATATCAGCTAACAGAGCCACACCAACAGTCACCAGACCATCTAAAATAGTCAGCCAGATATTACCTTCTTCTGCCATTTTCATTACATCATGAGGTTCATCACCAAAATAAACACCATTAATTTCAGCATCCAGATTGTTTCCTGCGACTACTTCCAATTTGTATTTTTCTGCAAATTCTCTTACTGTCATCTTTAATCCCCCCTAAAATTTAATTAATAGCTTATTTAATATATTCTCGCTAACTAAAATATTTCCTTCTTTTGAGCAGTATTCATACTCAATCCTGCAGTCTCAGCACTTAAGTCAAAGAAATCTATAATGGTGGCAGCTATATCACTGAAACTGTCACGACAGCCGAGCTCAAGGTCTGCAGGCACATTTTTGCCATAAACTAAAAGGGGAACAAATTCTCTGGTATGATCAGTTCCTTTATAAGTAGGATCACAGCCGTGATCAGCAGTAATGATTAAAAGATCTCCCTCTTTCATGGCAGCTTTAATTTCAGGAATTCTCTGATCAAAATTCTTTAACGCTTCAGCATAACCTTCTACATTTCTGCGGTGGCCGTAATTCTGATCAAAATCAACTAAATTAGTAAAAATTAATCCCTTTTCAGTCTGTCCAATATATTCAATAGTTTTATCAATTCCATCCATATTATTTGAAGTAGTAATAGAATTAGAAATTCCGCTGTGATTGAAAATATATGTTATTTTTCCAACTGCATTTACTTCTAAACCCTCATCTTTAAGATAATTGAGAACTGTAGGCTCCGGAGGAGTCAGAGAAAAATCTTTTCGTCTTTCTGTTCGTTCAAAGCTGCCGGGCTTCCCCTCAAAAGGACGGGCGATAACTCTGGCTGCTGCATGCTCCCCCCGCAGAATTTTTCTTGCTTTTTGGCAGTAATCGTAGAGTTCTTTGACCGGTATTACATCTTCGTGGGCTGCTATCTGGAATACACTATCTGCAGAAGTATAAACAATTGGTTTTCCTGTCTCCATATGCTTTTGACCTAGTTCTTCGATAATAACTGTACCTGAGGCCGGTTTATTACCCAGTGTTTCCCTTCCAATTGCCTTCTGGAACTGATCCATTACCTCAGCTGGAAAACCATCAGGATAGGTAGGAAAAGGCTTTTCTGAAATCAAGCCAGCGATCTCCCAGTGTCCAGTAGTAGTATCTTTACCCTTTGATTTCTCTGCTGCTTTTCCATAAGCTCCCTCAGCCTCAAGCTCAGAATCAAGACCTTTAATTGGTTCTATTTTCCCCAACCCCAGCTTTTCTAAATTTGGCAGCTCAAGTCCACCTATCTCAGCCGCAATATTCTGCAGTGTTGCAGCTCCCTGATCACCATAATACTCTGCATCTGGCAGTTCTCCAATCCCAACACTATCCATTACTATCAAAATCACTCTCTTAAACTTTTTCAAAATATCACCCCTAAATTATTAATGTTTATGTTGTTAGACGTCAGACTTTTTTTGAAAAATTTTATTTCTTAAATAAAACTCATTATTTAGTCTGAGCCTTAATATCTGTAACTAATGATGCTAAAGATTTATCCTTTAAATCCGGAATTAAAATCCCCATTATCTGATAGAGATATAGAAATTCATTTAGCAGCTCTTCCCTGTCTTCTTCTGGAAGATTCCCCTCTACTTCCATAAATTCCTCTAGATTATCATTGATATTACTAAATGATCGAAATAATTTACGAACCGGATTGTGGGAATTCTTATCACTATCGACATCCCAGTACTCTTTCATTTTCATTCTTTCTCGTTTTAAAAGTACTGCCGCAACTGCTTCTTCCATCGGAATATGAAGATACTTATAAAATAAATCTAGTACCTCCTGTGTTTCTTTACGGCTCAAATTGTGTTTAATTACTGCATCCAGCAGCTGATTGGCTTTATTAGGATCCCCTGTTTTAGATGACAGGGCATGAGCCAGGCTCAAATGGGATAAGGTTATAGGAGAGTCTTCTTTTAAGACTTCTTTTTGATATTTTTCCTTCATCTCCAGAATGTTAAGCCAGAGAGTTAAAGTTGTTCTGGCAACACCAAGTTTTTCAGCTGCATCTTTTTTACTCAGATTATTAGCTTCCATAAATTTATTAATAGAAGTTGCTCTCTCCAGAGGATTTAAATCCTGCCGCTGCAGGTTCTCAATCAGCTGGATCTGCCTAAATTTTTCTGGTGAAACTTCAGCTTCCAAAATCACTGCTGCTATTTTTTCTCGTTCTTCTTTTTTAACAGCCCTCAGTCTTCTTTCCCCTGCAATTAAAAGATAATGATTATCCTTTTTCTGAACTATAATCGGCTGCAGCTGCCCCACTTCTGCAATCGATTTTGCCAGGCTGTCTATTCTTGCCTCCGAAAAATTCTGTCTCACCTGATCCGGCCGACTTTCTATCTCCCGCAGTGATATCTCCTTATATTTCATTTTTACCCCCCATTTAAAGTTTTATTTGAATCATAACTAAAAATAGCTTTCATAAAATTGATTTTTATTCGCTTTTAACATATTATATTATTAGATTGTACTTAAAATTAACTACTAAATTAAAATTTTAACTTTAGCCGAATAATAAATCTCAAAGGAGCATTTAAGATGGAAAAACTATCTGATATAAATAGTTTAACAAAAAAACTGAAGAAAATAAACTACCTGAAGGTAGAAAAAAATAAAAATTTAGCTGAATTTGCAAGTTTTAAGGTTGGAGGACCTGCAGACCTTTTTCTAACACCGGAGAAAATCACAGCTGTAAAAGAACTAATGCCGCTGATTACTAATTCCACTATCCCCTATTTTATTTTAGGAAAAGGCAGCAATTTAATTATTTCCGATAAAGGTTATAGAGGTATTATTATCTACACCGGCAGTTTGAATCACTATCAATTTGAAGGTAATCAAATTACTGCAGAATCTGGACTGGAGCTTAAAGAAATTGCAGATCTGGCCTACGAAAATTCTCTCAGCGGTTTTGAATTTGCAGCTGGAATCCCCGGTTCACTGGGAGGCGCACTCTATATGAATGCCGGAGCCTATGGCAGAGAAATGAAAGATGTAATTATTAAAGCACAATTTATTGATCAAAAGGGGAAATTAATTGAACTCAGTAAAGCCGAACTAAAACTTGAATACAGAACAAGTGTTTTACAAAAAGAAGATCCAGACTGGACTGCAGTCAATGTTACAATCAAACTTAAAAAATCTAAAAAAAGTTTAATCAAGGCAAAAATGGATGAACTGCACAATAAGCGCTGGAGCAAGCAGCCGATGGAATTACCGAGTGCCGGCAGCATTTTTAAAAGACCTCCTGGACACTATACCGGTCCCCTGATCGAAGAGGCAAAAATGAAAGGGTTTCAAATTGGCGGCGCCCAGGTTTCTACCAAACATGCAGGCTTTATAGTCAATAAAGATCATGCTACAGCTGAAGATATAGTCAAACTAATTGAAAAAGTTAAAAAAGAAGTTTATAAAATAAGCGGAGTCCAACTTGAAGTCGAACCCCGTTTTTTAGGTGAATTTTAATCGAGCAGTTCCTCCTTTTTACTGCGGGGGAGCTGTTTGATTTCATATTCTCTTTTCTGGGCCAGACTGCGGTTCTTAAAGGATTCCTGATGCCGAAGCTTAACCGGCAGACGTCCCCGCGTATATTTAGCTCCCTGACCAGCATTATGTTCTTCCAGTCTCCGCTCTATGTCAGTGGTATAGCCTGTGTAAAGACTGCCGTCACTGCATTCAACCACATAAATATAATGTAAATCATTAGACTTATTATCTTTAATAACTTCTAGTTCTTCTTTATTTTTTGCCATATTCCTGAATATATTTGCCGAGTGCTCGTAAGTGCTCTTTTTCTTCTTCAATTAACTGATTAACAGCTTCAATAGTTTTACCTTCATTGTAATCACACATTTCACGATAAAATAAAATAGAATCTTTTTCAGCCTGAATAGCAAGTTTTAAAGCTTTTTCTACATCATTTAAAGCTTCAACTGATTCGTCACTGTCATCTTTAGGAAAAACAGAATACTCAATTAAATAATTAAAATAGGCACTTACATCCTCTTCATAGAGGTAATCTGCGTTATCGTCTCCCTCACGCAGTTCCTCAGTTAAAGCTACAAATTTTTCATAATGATCCTGTTCATCCTGAGCTAATCTTTTAAAGAGTTCTCTCAAATCTCTATTTTCTGCTGCCTCAGCGTGCTTTAAATAAAACTTTTTTCCTCTTTTTTCAATATCCTTAGCCATTTCCATAACTTCTAAGGCATTAAATCTTTCTTTCACTGTAAATCCCTCCAGATTGTAATTATTTTGATAATGCTTTTGCAGTATGAGTGTTATAATAACTTTCTTTTCAAGCATTTATTTATCCAAATTATATCATATATTTGGGATTATTTAAATAAAAAAAAGGCCCAGCTCAAAAGCCGGGCTGTTTTAGTTATTTGAGGCAGAACTTATTTAGATTATTCTAAACTATAATCTAAATTAAAACTGATAACCTAAGGAAACAGTTAACTTGGAATATTCAACATCTACGTTATTACCAGGTACATGAAAATCATCTGCTTCACCATTATTGACTGAATACATAACTTCTGCACTCATATTACTTGCTAAATCCATACCGGCACCTACTGCATAATACATACCACCAGAAGTATCGCCAGTACTATCCATATCAAAGGTATTATAGCCTAAGTGACCTAAGAAATAATAGGGACTGTTCTGCATATTATAGTGAGCTAAAGCATAGAAAGGAACAAAATTTAGAGAATCGTTTAAACCATTATCATCTAAATCACGATCTAATTGATACTGAACTCCACCACCAAAGGTCCACTCAGAAGTATAAGGAACTTTATATTCTCCAACAAGTGTAAATCCAGACTCTACATCTGTATCACCATAACCATCAATATCTGCTTCTCCACCAAAATCAATTGCACCTTTAATATCCCAGTAACCTGGAACCTGAGCCATAGAAGCAGCAGAAATCCCGACAACTAAAAAAGCTGCTAAAAATAAAACTAAGACTGTTTTTTTCATGATTAATACCTCCATTTAATTTTTTAAAATAAATTTTTTAACCAGCATCGCCTCAAAAATAAAAGTGTTTTCTACATTTTAATTTTATCATATTAAATATTAATATCAACCAGCGCAGTTATGCCGACACCTTCAATTCGATCAATATTTTTAATATCAACTGGATTAGTAGTGTTAACTGGTATTAAGGCTCTAATTCTAAAATCTCCGCCTCTAAAATCGCCTTCAAGCTGAGCAACCGCCTTTACTTTCTTCACTTTTTCTTTTGGCCCGGAAACCTGGACTGCACCAGCATAAGAGTTAGAACCAACCGTTACTATTGGTACTACTTTTGTTTCCTCTTTAACTTCTACTCCATTATTTAAAGTTAAAGTATTAATAAAATTATTTATCGGCTCTGCAAATTGGTCTACAACAACCCCTATTCCAACAGTCTTTAAAATTGATCCTAATATATTAGAATCAGCTCTTGTCACAGTAGAAACAACTGGCAGAATTATAACTGCAAGCATCAATACTAGTGCAATAATTTTATAAAAGTTTTTCATTTTCTCATCTCTCCTAATATTATATAATCTACAACTTTATTAAAACTCGTAACCCAGCTCTAAACCCACTCTATCATCTTCTTCCTCAAAATCATAAGCAAAATATAAATCTAAAGCTATTGGTTTTAAACCCAGCAAATATAGTTTTGAGTTCAAACCTATGCCAGCAGTTTCTCCACTATTTTCTTCATTTTCGTAATAATCGGCAAACAAATAAGCTCCTATATCTGTAGTCTGGAAAAATCCGCCGAGGTGAATCGGATCAATAAATTGGTGATTATAGTTGAAATCTAAAGCCGCCTGAAATTTCGTTAACTCAGATAAAGACTGCCCTCTATAAATTATTGGAGAATCTAATAAATTAGTATTATTATAAACTATACTGCTTTCTAAATTCCATTTGGAGCCAAGATCTAAATGGATAATATTAGATGATAACACTTTTGCCTCTGACCTATCGATAT
>JASMSZ010000002.1:0-2269 GCA_041694515.1 Halanaerobium sp. | reverse complement strand
TTTTTTTTGTTCCCACTTTTCCTTTCTTCCTGGCAAAGCAAAAGTGGAACCAAAAAAGCTTTATTTAATACCTATTTTTAAAAATTTTTTCAAAATGGATTCAATTTAATAAACCCAAAAAATAAATCAGAAAAATATAGAAATACGGGGTTTAAATTGATAAAAAAGGGGTATGAAATATGAAAAAAGGGGTGGCAACTTATGATAGAGGGGGGTATCCCCCAGGTTTGCACCAGCTACGGAGGGGGTTTTATCTACAGAGGATAACTTTTTTCTTATAGATGGATTTATATCTTTTGAAAAGTCAAAAATAAAAAGTTGTGCTATTTTGTATATATTTATATATTTTTGTCATTATATTATTTAGACTAAAGTATTCTATTTTTACAATTTAAAAAATATCTGACGATATATGTCGAAAAAACAGATTTATGTTTTAAAAATTTGTAGGACAATTATGATTACAAAAAGATCCTAATTTATAAGCTTTTATAGCTATTTTTATGGAAATTTGTAGGACAATATGTGTTAAGTTTCTAATTTAAATTTTGTTTTTTCAACTTATAAATTTTACTTGTGTTAAATCTTATCTCTTAAAATAGCTCTGATCCCTTATTATATAAGTGATGAAGTGTGTATCACAAGTATTTTACTCAAGTATTAAAAATAAAACCAAAAAATCTTGCAGTCCCTTCAATAACAGTAAAGTCTCTGTACGACAAATATATATTTTAATATTTAACAGCTACAACAATTATAATTTGGAAAACTGGCTTAATTTTATCTTCTAGTTTCTTTTCCTTTTTTGAATTTATTTAATGCTTGGTTTAATATTCAACTAATTAAATGGACTCATAGATTTTACAGGATGAAAAAATAAAACTCCCTGATAGTTAGAACCATCAGGGAGAAAATAAAAGGGGAGATTATTTTTTTAATTGATTTTACCTGTAATAATAAATTTTATCTTGATTCTGATAATCTGAATCTGGTGTCTTAAGATTTAATAAATCATCTTTGTAATTACCTGATCTATCTATTTCAACCATTACTGGAACAGGTTTTTTTGTATTATCCAGATAAATAAGTTGATTTGATTTTTTAAATTTTTGTCTATTCTTAAATAATTTTTTAATATCTCTATAATTTGATTTCATTAATTCTACACCAGCAGTTAATCCGATAATTAATAATATGATTTGAGTTGAAAAACTTAAAGTGGCGATTTCGTCTGCAGCTAACATAAAAATATCTATTATTTGTTTCACTTGCAAAACCTCCTGTTTTTATTTTGTGATTACAACAATATTGTATATTAAATTTGTTTATTTGTCAAATATTTTTAAAAATAACTTGCAATTTAAACAAATAAATGTTATAATAGTAGTAGAAATGATTTAAAACTTGTTTTGTTTGCAAATTGAACTGCTAATTTAAAAATATTAGTTTAAAAGATGTTTTAAATGAAAAAGAGGGGATTAAAATGGATAATCAGATCTGGGAGAATTTAAGGAAGATCAGAAAAAATAAAAATAAATCACTTAAAGAAGTTTCTAATTCAATTGGTATAAATACCAGTAGTTTGAGTCGGATAGAAACGGGAAATTCACCGAGTGTTAGCTTTGAGACCATCTATAATTTAGCTGATTATTATAATGTAAGTCTTGAGAAATTAGCTACAAGTAATATAAATGAGGAGAATCTTAGCGATAAAGATACAGATGAAATTACTATTTCAAGAGAAGAGATGCCATACTATAGCTTGGCTATTGAAGCAAAAAAAGAAGGGTTATCGGTTGAAGACACCAAAAATTTAATTTTGCTATTTAGAAAAATAACTTCTGAAATTCAAAGAAGAAATATAAAAGATAAATATTTTGATCTAGCTCTTAAGGCAAAAGGAAACGGAATAAGTGAAGCTGAATTCAGCAGCATGGTTGATATTATGATTAAGAACAAAGAAAATGATAATTAAGGGAGGATAATTAAAGATGAAAAAAGTAACCAAACTTGAAAATTATAGAAAGAAGAAAAAAGAAGAGAAACTTTCTCAAATAGATGAAAATGGTTTCAGAGAGATACCCGAAGACGAACTTGCAGAAATGCTAGATCGAAACGGGGATCTTAAACTTGATTCTGATGATTATGATATTTATGATGAGGAATTTATTCAGGAGAATGCTGAGCATATTGCTCACCATACTCTTCCTTTCTGTACAGTATGTGATAGTCCTTTGAAAGAAGGAGACAGAGTGGATTCCTTATGGCC
>JASMSZ010000001.1:0-7354 GCA_041694515.1 Halanaerobium sp. | reverse complement strand
TTTTAATAGTAATTTTTACCATAATAACAAAAATAAATCTTTTTTAAGAGTTCAACTCAAAAAATTATTATTTAGTTCTTAAATTAGATAATTTTAGAGTTAAACCAGAGGAAAATTATATTTCGTGGTTGCTATGAATAATTCAGGATAGTACTTAAAATATCTCGAAAATCCTGATCAACTAATAAACATTGATCAACTGTAATTACATCAAACATTCTGCCCCGGGGATGCATACCCAGCTGCAGTTTGCCACCTTTTTTTAAATCTCCAAAGCTAAATTCCATATTATTTCGGTATTCATAAATATTAGGACTTGCCATAATTCCTTCAAAATTATCAACTTCAATTTCTTTTTCTTTAAAAATGTCTAACAGAGTATTTTTTTTATTTTCGAGCTGCTCAGAATAGGGAACTTCCTGAATTGAACAACCTCCACAGCGATCATAATGAACACATAAATCTTTATTTTTTTCCAAAATTGAACCTCCTAAAATTTATTAAATCAATAATTAAATTGTTTGATAGATATTAAAGAACATGATAAATAAAACAGCTGTCGGAACAATATATTTTAACAATATAGAATAGATATTTCCAATTTTAAACCGACTGTTTTTATTTGCTTCTTGAACTGCATTTTTGCTGCCCCAGATATGACCAACAAAAATCGAAGTTAAAATACCACCTGTTGGTAGAAAGATTGAGTTAGAAAACCAGTCATAAGTGTCAAGTACATCCATACCCAAAAAACTGAAATTAGAAAATGAGCTGTAACCTAAAAGTGGTGGGATTCCAATTAAAAAGATTAAAGCCCCCATGAAATAGGATGCTTTTTTTCTTTTCCATTTATACTCATCAACTAAAAAGGCTACCACAACTTCGAGCATTGAGATTGAGGAAGTTAAGGCTGCAATTGTCAGCAGTAAAAAGAAAATAACTGAGAAAAATGTTCCAAAAGGCATCTGTGTAAAAACTGCAGGTAAGGTAATAAAGGTTAAACCAGGTCCAGAAGCTGGATCAAGTCCAAATGCAAAAACTGCAGGAAAAATTGCAAATCCTGCCAGCAAAGCTACGGCAGTGTCAAAAATTAATACATAGCCAGCACTCTCACTAATACTTTCTTTTTTGCTTAAATAACTTCCATAAGTAATCATGGCTCCCATACCCAGACTTAATGTGAAAAATGCCTGCGAGATGGCATCAGCAAAGGTCTGAAAACTAATTGCAGAAAAATCAGGTTTTAAGTAAAAACTTAAACCAGCTCCGGATCCTTCTAGAGTCACAGAACGAATGATCAGCAAAAAAATTATTACAAATAAAATCGGCATTAAAACTTTAACTAGTTTCTGGATCCCATTAACAACGCCAGCACCAATAACAGCAATTGTTAAAAACATAAAAATTCCATGCCAGATAATTGGTTCAGCAAAACTGCTAATATGAGCAGAAAATATTGCAGGGAAATTACTTCCTGCAGTAAAACTTAAAGACTTAAAAATATAGGACATTCCCCAACCTGCAACTACAGAATAATAACTTAAAATTACAAAACCTGATAAAACTCCAAGCGCTCCTACCAGAGGCCAGGCAGTATCAGGTGCCATCTTTTTAAAAGCTCCAATAGGATTTTTAGCAGTAATTCTTCCCAGAGACATTTCCGAAACTAAAATTGGATAACCAATAAATAAAATTGCAGCTAGATAGATTAAAATAAAAATTGCGCCCCCATTAGTTCCAGTAATAAACGGGAAACGCCAGATATTGCCAAGTCCAATGGCAGATCCAGATGCAGCCAGAATAAAGCCCAATCTGGAAGTCCAGTTTTCTCTTTCCATAAATAAATCCTCCTTGTTTTTCACTTATAATATTTACTTTTGCCTGTTTATTTTATCATATTAAACCTAAGTCATCAATTTCTAAATTTCAAGTATTTTAAAGAAGTTTTTCCTGTATAAATAATAATTAATATAGTAGAGTTAGAAAAAGATTAAGTAAAATATATTACATTTAATTGATTTTTATCATAAAAGCTGGAAATCATTCAATTTATTTGTTATAATACATTCAACCTGATTAGTTTAGTAGAGAATAGTATACAATCTATAAAATTAGCAGAAGCAATTATTATTTAGAAGTAAGTTAATGATTGTATTTTAGATGAGTTATTATGATATTTTTAATCTATTTTAAATTCGAGTTTAGCTGAGTCAGGATATATCAGGGAAAAATGAGTAGAAAGAAGACAAGGAGGAAATTTTAATGGAACAGAAACGTGATCAATGGGGAAGTAGACTTGGATTTATTTTAGCAACAATTGGTTCAGCAGTAGGGCTTGGTAATATCTGGCGTTTTTCTTATCAGGCATATGAAAATGGTGGTGGAGCATTTTTATTTCCATATATATTTGCATTAATAACTGCAGGTATACCGCTATTATTACTTGAAATGGGATTTGGATTTTTCACCAGAAACTCTGCTCCCAGCTCTTTTCGTAAAATTAATGAAAAATTTGAATGGGTGGGCTGGTGGTCTGTATTAATTGCCTTTATAGTAACAGTTTATTATATTGTTATTATTGCCTGGAGTTTATTATTTGTATTTCAATCATTTTCTTTAGGCTGGACTGCTGATCCAGAAGGATTTTTCTTTGGAGAATTTTTAAATTTTTCTGGTAGTGCTTTTAATCTGGGAGGTATTCAGTGGCCAATCTTTTTTGCTTTACTTGCAGTCTGGTTAATTAATTATCTAATTATTGCAGGTGGAGTGGAAAAAGGGATTGAAAAAGCGAGTAAGATTTTTATGCCCCTTTTAGCTGCAATGGTTTTAGTGATTGTTTTCAGGGGGGTTACACTTCCCGGGTCAATGCAAGGGGTTAAGGCTTTTATAACACCTGATTTTTCTAAGATTTTAGATTGGAATATCTGGGTTGGTGCTTATGGTCAGATCTTCTTTACCTTAAGTCTTGGTTTTGGAATTATGATTGCTTATTCCAGTTATTTACCTAAAAAATCAGATGTAGTTAAAAATGGAATTATTGCTGCTTTGGCAAATAGCATCTTTAGTATAATAGTAGGTTTTGGTGTTTTTGGTATACTGGGATATATGGCTGTCCAGCAGGGAGTAGCAATTGGAGATGTTGCAACATCAGGGATTGGACTTGCTTTTATCGCTTTTCCGAAAGCTATTAATTTATTACCTGGTTTACCACAGTTATTCGGTTTCGCTTTTTTCTTTTCTTTAACAATTGCAGGACTTTCATCCAGTATTTCGCTGATTGAATCTGTAGTATCATCACTAATCGATAACTTTAGTTTAAGCCGTAAAAAAGCTGTGGCTTATGTTTCAATTGTTGGTTTCTTACTTGGAGTACCGATGGTTACCCAGGGTGGTTTAGCTATCTTAGATATTGTTGATCATTTCGTCAATATTTTTGGGCTGCTGGTAGTTGGACTTGTAGAAATGCTGGTTTTAAGTTATGCTTTTGACTTGGATAAAATTAAAGACAATATGAATGTCAGTTCTGATCTGCATATTGGTGGCGGCTGGAAGGCGATGATTAAGGTAGTAGCACCTTTATTTATTGGTATCGGATTTATTCAGAATACCATTTCAGAATTTAGTGCTGCTTATGGAGGTTATCCAATGAGTGAACTTCTTACTTTTGGCTGGCTTGTTGCTGCACTGCTTGTAATATTTGCAGTTTTAATTGCTAATAATAGTAAAAATCAAGTGTGATTTTTGTATAATTTAATTATTGAAAAAAAGTCTCCAGTTTAGGCTGGGGGCTTTTTTTATGTTTTATTCTAATCAGCCTCTTAATTTATTCAGATGTATCAGCAGCTGAACAATATTCTTAAATGTGTATTAAAAAATATACACTTTTTATAAAAGAAGAGTAGTGAAAATATGCTGAAAACCATATAAAAAAATTTTTAAAAAAATATTATATTATTTGTTTAACTTAATTATATGTCTATAAATGCTGTTATTTAAGCGTTTATAGACTTTTTTTGTTTTTTAAAATAATTGAAAATTATATTATTTAAATCATTTTGTTATTTTAGGCACAATATATGCATTATATAATTAGTGAAAATATTAATTAGCGATTATTATTAACTCAATTTATTTTGGAGAAAGGATTTTATTTATGAATAAGGCTGTTTATCCAGGTAAATTTGATCCTATAACAAATGAAACTTTAAATATTATTAAAAGAGCAAATAAGTTATTTGATCAATTAATAATCGCTATTTGCATAAACAAAAATATTAAGTACCGCTTTAGTCCAGAAGAAAGAAAAGAAATGATTTTAAAAAACATATCTAAAGAGATTAAAGTTGAATATTATGATGGCTTAATAATTGATTTTATGCAAAAAATTAATTCTAATCTCATTATAAAAGGATTACGTTCACTTTCTAATTTTGAACTTGAATTTCAAAAAGCTCAAATGAATAAAAAAATGGATAAAAATATAGAAACTATATTTTTACCCTGCAAATCAGAGTATAATTATTTGAGTTCTGGATTAGTTAGAGAAATATCCGACTTTAAAGTAGAGGTGAAAGATTTTGTTCCTGAGAATGTTCAGGAAAAATTAAAACAGGAGGGTTTTAAAATGGAAAATTTTTTTACTGTTGATGAAATGAAAATTGGTCAGGAAGCCAGTTTTTCAAAAACTATTACAGAGGCTGATGTAACTCTTTATGCTGGTATTACAGGAGATTTGAATCCTGCACATATTAATAAAGAGTTTGCAAAAAACACTATGTTTAAAGGCAGAATTGCTCATGGAATGCTTGGAGCCGGACTGATATCTGCTGTTTTGGGAACCAAACTACCAGGACCAGGAGCTATTTATATTTCTCAAAATCTTAAATTTACTGCACCTGTTCAATTTGGTGATACAGTTACTGCTACTGTTAGAGTGAAAAGTAAAGATGAAGAAAAAAACAGGGTGGTTATGGAAACAATATGTACTACTCAGGGTGGAAAAGAAGTTATTACTGGTGAGGCTGTTTTAATGCCTCCTAAGAAATAAAATAATTACAAATTATCGAGGTTAAAAATAGTTTTATAAGATATTATAGGGAGGATAAAAATGGATTTTAAATTATCAGATCAGCAGAAGATGATCCAGACAGTTTTTAGAAAATTTGCAGAGAAAGAAGTAGAACCAATTGCTGCAGAAATTGATGAAAGTTGTGAATTTCCAGCAGAAAATGTAAGGAAAATGGCAGAGGCCGAGATGATGGGTATTCCTTTTCCCCAGGAATATGGTGGGGCAGGAGCGGATACTTTAAGCTATATAATTGGAGTTGAAGAACTTTCATATCGATGTGCTACACACGGCGTTATTTTATCTGCACATGTTTCACTTGGTGCTCATCCAATTTATAAATATGGGACTGAAGAACAGATAGAAAAGTATTTAGTACCACTTGCAAAAGGAGAAAAATTGGGTGCTTTTGGTTTGACTGAACCTAATGCTGGTACAGATGCAGCAAGTCAAAATACAACTGCTGAACTCGATGGTGATGAATATATATTAAATGGTAATAAGATATTCATTACTAATGCAGGTGTAGCAGATACATTTATTATTATGGCGATGACTGATAAAAGTAAAGGTACTAGAGGTATAAGTGCTTTTATTGTTGAAAAAAATACACCAGGATTTACTGTAGGAAAAAAAGAAGACAAAATGGGAATTAATGCTTCAGATACTAGAGAGCTTATTTTCCAGGACTGTAGAATTCCAAAAGAAAACTTACTGGGAAAAGAAGGAATGGGTTTTAAAATTGCTATGGCAACTTTAGATGGCGGCCGGATCGGTATTGCTGCTCAGGCTTTAGGGATTGCACAAAGAGCGCTAGATGAAACAGTTAAATATGTTAAAGAAAGAGAGCAGTTTGGTCGTCCTATTGGTAAATTTCAGGGTTTGCAGTGGTATATTGCCGAAATGGCAACAAAAGTAGAGTCAGCACGTAATTTAGTTTATAAAGCTGCATTAACTAAAGATGCAGGAGAACCATTCTCTACTGAAGCAGCTATGGCAAAATTAAAAGCTTCAGAAACTGCAATGGATGTTGCAACTAAAGCTGTTCAAATTTTTGGTGGTTATGGATACATGAAAGAATATCCAATGGAAAGATTAATGCGCGATGCAAAAATTACTGAAATTTATGAAGGTACTTCTGAAGTACAAAAAATGGTTATTGCAGGCTCATTATTGAGATAATTTAACACAACAGGAGGTAATTATAGTGAAAATTATTGTCTGTATCAAACAGGTTCCTGATACAAATGAAGTAAAAATAGATCAAGATAAAGGTACTCTAATTAGAGAAGGAGTACCAAGTATAATTAATCCAGAAGATAAGAATGGTATAGAAGCTGCGGTAAGTTTAAAAGAAGAGTTTGGAGGAGAGGTTATTGTAATAAGTATGGGACCTTCTCAGGCAAAAGTAGCTTTAAAAGAAGCATTAGCTATGGGAGCAGATGAAGCAATTTTATTAAGTGATCGTGCATTTGCTGGTTCTGATACCTGGGCTACTGCTTATACTATTTCTCAGGCGATTAAAAAAATTGGTGATTATGATCTAATATTCTGCGGCCGTCAGGCTATTGATGGAGATACCGCTCAGGTAGGTCCTCAAATTGCAGAAAATCTTGGGTTAAACCAATTGACATATGTTTCTAAGATTGAACTGGAAGGTAATAAGGTGAAAGCACGTAGAGAATTAGAACAGGGGTATAGTGAATTAGAAACTAAACTGCCTGTTTTAGTAACAGTTCTTGAAAGTATTAACAAACCGCGCTATGCTTCAATTAAGGGTATAGTAAATGCTCATACAACCCAGGAAGTTCAAGTCTGGACAACTGATGATTTTAAAGTTGATAAGGATAAACTGGGGCTTGATGCTTCACCAACTCAGGTTCATGAAACATTTATTCCCAGGCACGAGAAAAAAGGTGAAATACTGGAAGGTTCATATGAAGATATAGTTGATAATCTAATTAAAAAGTTACGCAGTGAAAATGTAGTTTAAAATAGCCACAAAACACCAGGAGGTTAATATAAATGCTAATAATTAAAGATACATGTGTTGGCTGTAGTGTATGTGTGGAAAAATGTCCATATGATGCACTCAGAATGGAAGATGGTGTTGCAGTTGTTAATATGGATAAATGTACACTCTGCAGTGCCTGTGTTAAAGTATGCCCTGTAGATGCAATTGAAATTGAGCAGAATGAGAGTAAAACTGCTGTTGATATTTCTGAATATAGTGGAGTCTGGGTACTGGCAGAGCAGAGAAATAATGAACTATTAAATGTTTCTCTAGAA